>DPZQ01000047.1 GCA_003536295.1 Rhodobacter sp.
CAAACGGTCAAAAACCACAACCGTGTCATTGATAGAATAGCCCAAAATAGTAAGCAAAGCAGCAATTATACTTAGATCAAACTTAATCTGAAAGAGCGCAAACACGCCAATAGTAATAAAAACATCATGCACCAGCGCCAAAACGGCACCAACGGCAAATTGCCATTCAAAACGTAGCCAGATGTAAAACAAAATCCCTATGGTTGCCCCCGTCATCGCCAAAATGGCCGACCAGATCAGCTCTTGCGATACTTTCGGACCGACTGATTCAACCGATGTAAAAGAAATCTGCGGGTCAAATAACTTAAGGGCGCGTTCAATCCGTTCAATTGTTTCGGGAGTGATAGCCTCAGACCCCGCAAGGGCGGCTATGCGGATCATGGCCACATGTTGATCCGTGCTAAAACTTGGGTCGAACACTTGAGTAATAGCCACATCACCAATCGAAAGATCCGTCAAAACCGCACGATAGTCAGCCACATCAATCACTTGCGAAGAATCGGTACGAATGCTGGTGCCCCCTTTGAAATCAATGCCAAAGTTCAACCCCATCACGGCCCAAAGAAAGAGTGCCACAACCATCAAAACCATTGAGCCACCAAAGGTCACCTTTTGATATTTGAAGAAATCATAATTAGTGTTTTCGGGTGCAAGTCTAAGACGCATCTATTTTCCTTACACAATAATCGTTTTTGGACGCCGCCACGCAAACCAAACCGAAATGATAGCCCGGGTCACATAAATGGCAGTAAATACCGATGCTATGATCCCAACTCCCAACGTCACGGCAAAGCCCCGCACTGGACCCGAGCCTGCCATAAACAGAACTGTTGCTGTAATAAAAGTGGTAATATTAGCGTCAACAATGGCCGACAAGGCGCGCTCATACCCTAATTCAATCGCACGTGCAGGATTTTTTTGGCTGCGCAGCTCCTCACGGATGCGTTCAAAGACTAACACATTGGCGTCAACCGCCATCCCAATGGTCAAAACAATTCCCGCAATGCCAGGCAGGGTCAGAGTGCCACCAATCAACGACAAGAACCCAAAAATGAGCCCCATGTTAAGCGCCAACGCCAAATTTGCAAACAGTCCAAAAAGCCCATAACTGGCCCACATAAACAAAACAACGGCGACCATCGCGACCAAAGCGGCCATACGGCCGGCATCTATACTGTCTTGACCAAGCTCAGGGCCGACTGTTCGTTCTTCTAAAAAAACCATCTTGGCTGGCAAAGCACCTGCACGAAGCAACAACGCTAGATTTGTGCTTTCTTCCAGTGTGAAATTGCCTGTAATAATACCCGACCCACCCGGAATATGGCTTTGGATCGTAGGAGCAGAAATCACTTCGTCGTCTAAAACAATTGCAAAAGGCGCACCGATATTGGCCGCCGTATAATCGCCAAAAGCACGTGCCCCTGAAGGATTGAAGCGAAAGTTCACGGCGGGGCGGTTGTTTTGGTCAAAACTTGGCTGTGCGTCAGTTAAAGCCTCGCCTGAGACGACGGGAGCTTTTTCGACGACGTAATAGATGCCAGGTTCATTGAGAGATGGCAAAAGCGCCATGCGTGGATCTAGCTTTTCAGTTGCCGAGGCGGTGCGCCTGACAACAGCGTTAAAGGTCAGTTTCGCAGTAGTTCCGATCAACGCTTTTAGCTCGGCAGCTGAGCCGATGCCTGGCACTTGGATCAGCACACGGTCGGCCCCTTGGCGTTGAATGGTAGGTTCACGGGTGCCCACCTCATCAATGCGACGGCGAATAATTTCAAGACTTTGTTGCAAGGTACGGCTGTCAGTGGCAAGTCTTTCGGCGTCGCTTAAGCCCACCGTGACCTCATTACCTTCACCGCTGACTGTGATGTCATATTGCCCAATGCCCGTTATACTGCTGACGGGGCGGGCCAATTTGCGCACGGCGATCAAGGCCGCCTCAAGCCCTGCGGCTTCAGATATGGCTATTTTAAGCAGCCCTTGAGGTGCAGCAATGCGACGTAAAGTGCCAATTTCATCACGCAAGGGGCGCAAAGCATCGCGTACATCGGGCCAAAGAACATCCATACGAGCTTCGTAAACTTCAGAAACTTGCCCCTCGGCCAGCAAATGCGCGCCCCCCCGCAGATCAAGTCCTAGATTGACAAGACCACTTGGCAAAAACGACGGCCACCCTGCCAGCGCTTCAGATTGAGAACCGGTGGCCACACCTTGCTGCGCTATAATAAGTTTGGCGGCGTCATTATGGTTTTCAACGCGACCATAAAAGAAATTTGGCGCCGAGTATATCAATCCCAAGGCGCAAATGCCCCAAATCATCACACGTTTCCAAAGGGGCATTTGCAACATCAGACATATCCATATTGGCCCTTTGGGCCATGACAGGGCCTTGAACGGCCCCGAAGGGCCGATTGTAAGGTGTTAGGAAACAGCCGGTTCGGTTTTGTTCAAAACCTGTGCTATAGTCGCACGCATCACACGCACCTTAACACCCTCGGCAATTTCAATCTCCACAATGCCGTCATCAGACACTTTCGACACTTTCCCAAGAACGCCGCCTGAAGTGACCACTTGGTCACCTCGACGCAATGAATCAATCATAGCCTTATGCTGTTTTGCCTTTTTTTGCTGTGGGCGGATCATAAGAAAATACATGATGGCAAAGATCAAAATCAGCGGCACGAATGAGGAAAAGGCGCTAGACGCGCCACCAGCGGCTTGTGCAAAAGCAGGAGTTACAAACATTCTTTGTTCCTATTTAGGGCCCTGAGCGGGCAATATCTCGCGCACCCTAACGACCACATTTCAAAATGGCAAGGCAGGCCCAAACCAAGTTATTGCAAATTTCGGTTCAATTCTCTGCACATTGGTGGCATATGGGGGCCAAAGGCAGATTTGCCAATAGTAACGCTCTATTTTGATCAAGGTGACCCATGCATGATATTCGCGCAATTCGTGAAAACCCCACCGCATTTGATGCGGGCCTTGCCAAACGGGGCCTGGGGGCCATGTCGACTTTAATACTAGCACTAGACGAAGCAAGGCGGACGAAAATTCTTGCTTCTGAAACCGCCCAAGCGGCGCAAAACGCTGCGTCTAAGGAAGTGGGGGCCGCGAAAGCTGCGGGCAATGATGTTGAATTTGAGCGCCTGCGCGCCCTCGTCGCCGAAAAAAAGGCCGAAATTGGGCGGCTGACCGACGAGGCCAGCGCTAAAGATGCCGAGTTGCGCGCAGCCCTTGAAACCATCCCTAATATTCCTGACGCATCGGTACCCATGGGTGCTGATGAAAAAGACAATCAAGAAGTGAGCCGCTGGGGCACACCCGCAACTTTCGACTTCCCTCCAAAAGAGCATTTTGAAATCGCAGGCCCGCAAAAAGGCTTTGATTTTACAACAGCAGGTAAAATCTCGGGATCGCGGTTTGTGGTTCTTAAGGCGGCGATCACCCGTTTGCACCGCGCTTTGGGGCAGTTTATGTTAGATACCCATGTCACGGAGCATGACTTGACCGAAGTATGGACTCCCGTTTTGGTGAAAGAAGAGGCAATGTACGGCACCGGCCAATTGCCCAAATTTGCCGAAGACAGCTATCAAACCACAAACGGCTGGTGGCTGGTACCTACCGCCGAGGTGACGCTGACAAATATGGTGGCAGGCGAAGTAGTCGACGAAGCAGCTCTGCCCTTACGTTTAACTGCGCATACACAATGCTTTCGCTCGGAAGCAGGGTCAGCGGGCCGTGACACGACAGGAATGCTGCGCCAACATCAGTTTGAAAAAGTTGAAATGGTCACGATATGTACCCCTGAAAAGGGTTTGTTTGAACATGAACGGATGACCCGCTGCGCCGAGGTGATTTTAGAGAAACTTGCCTTGCCTTATCGGCGTATGTTGCTTTGCTCAGGCGATATGGGCTTTGGCGCGACCAAAACTCATGATTTGGAGGTGTGGCTGCCCGGTCAAAACACCTACCGCGAAATTTCCTCAGTTTCGGTCTGTGGTACGTTTCAAGCGCGGCGTATGAATGCCCGCTATCGCGGCGTGGGCAAGCCTGAATATCTTTGCACGCTTAATGGCTCAGGCTTGGCTGTGGGGCGCACGATGATTGCTGTGCTTGAAAATGGCCAAAAGGCAGACGGTTCGGTAAATTTGCCTGACGCACTGTACCCCTATTTGAGCGGAAAAACCATGATCACCGCCGCTGGAGACCTGGCCTAACCTCCATGGTTGCGGCGGTTATCGCTTGGCCTTATACTATTTATTAAGCAGCAGCGGTTAACCGCAAATCATATATCCTAAGGAGAGCCCCGTGGCCGGATCAGTCAATAAAGTCATTATAGTCGGCAATTTAGGCCGCGATCCCGAGGTGCGCAGTTTTCAAAACGGTGGCAAAGTTGTTAACCTAAATATCGCAACTTCAGAATCATGGCGCGACAAAGCCTCGGGCGAGCGCAAAGAACGCACCGAATGGCACCGTGTCTCAATCTTGAATGAACCTTTGGCCAAAATCGCCGAGCAATATCTTAAAAAAGGCTCAAAAGTCTATATTGAGGGTCAGCTTGAAACCCGTAAGTGGACAGATCAGTCAGGAGCCGAAAAATTCACAACCGAAGTGGTCTTGCGTCCCTATCGTGGTGAATTGACCTTGCTTGATAGCCGCAATGATAATGGCGGCGGTGGCAATTACAGTGGCGGCCAAGTCAGTGGCGGTGATTATGGTTATGATGGAGGCCCAAGTTCTGGCCCGAGCGGTAACGCGCAAGTTCCCGCTGGGCGTGCTGATATGGATGATGAAATCCCGTTTTAAACTATCCGCTCCTAAGTTTTTCAGGCGTGGGAGTGCAGCCCTCACTAGACCTTTGGTCCAAATACCCTATATAATTAGTCAAGTAATCCAAAGGCAGACCCATGACCCAAACCATCGACCTAGTAGAAGGCACGCCGCTTATTAAGCCCTCATCCACAGATCATCAGCTCTATGATGATGTGGTCGGCGCGTGCCGTACAGTATTTGATCCTGAAATTCCGGTGAATATTTTTGACTTGGGTCTGATTTACACCATTGAAATTGATGATGAAAACGCCGTTGAAATCATTATGACGCTTACGGCACCAGGTTGCCCGGTCGCCGGCGAGATGCCTGGTTGGCTGGCCGACGCTATTGAGCCTTTGGCTGGAGTAAAATGCGTTAACGTGGCAATGACATTTGATCCACCTTGGGGTATGGAAATGATGTCAGATGAAGCGCGTTTGGAACTTGGCTTTATGTAATAATCTAAATTTCCGTGATGAAAGGACAATCAATGTTCGCAATCCCTGGCAAACAAGCCGTCACCATCACTGCTAAAGCGGCGCAACAAATCGCGTCGCTTATGGAAAAAAAACATTCCAAAGGTCTGCGCATCGGCGTCAAAAAAGGCGGCTGTGCTGGTATGGAGTATACGATGGACTACGTGAATGAGGTCAATCCCTTAGATGAAACCGTCGAACAGAATGGCGCGCGCGTAATGATAGCACCGATGGCGCAGATGTTTTTGTTCGGCACTGAAATTGACTATGAAACATCCCTTTTGGAGTCGGGTTTTAAGTTTAGAAACCCGAACGTATCCGAAGCCTGTGGCTGTGGCGAATCGATCAAGTTTAAAGAGGATCTTACCGAGCCAAGTAGCACCTAGCTTAAGGGGGATTTATGCGTAAATTTGCCATTGGCAATTGGAAGATGAACGGCAATATCGCGTCCCTTAAGATGCTTGGGGAGGTGCAAGCTGCCCAAGCTTTGTCAGGGGTGTCAGTAGTCATATGCCCGCCTTATCCTTTGCTTCATGCCGCCACCTTGGCCAGCAATGGAAGCGGCGTTGAAATTGGCGCACAAAGCTGTCACCATTTGGCCAATGGGGCCCATACGGGCGATGTATCCTCAGATCTTTTGGCGGATGTAGGCGCGCGCTATGTGATTATTGGCCATTCTGAACGGCGTGCCGATCATCACGAAAGTAACTCGGCCGTTTGCGCTCAGTTTCAAAGTGCTAAAACCGCAGGGCTAACCCCAATTCTATGTATCGGCGAAACCCAGGCCGAACGCGCTGCAGGCCGCACGATTGAAGTTATTAGCTCGCAACTTAAAGCCTCGCTCCCTCCGCAGGCACAAGCGTTTATACTTGCATATGAGCCGATCTGGGCCATCGGAACGGGCCTAATTCCCAGCTTAGACGAAATTGCCCAAGTGCACGCCTTTTTAGCGCATCAGCTTGCGGAGATATGCGGGTCTGATAGTAAAATCTCGGTTCTTTATGGAGGTTCAGTCAAAGCCAGCAACGCGGCCCAAATTTTCGCTCTACCCCATGTTGACGGCGCTTTAGTGGGAGGGGCCAGCCTTGCTGCCAAGGATTTTTGCCCTATCGTCACAGCACTTGGCCATGTCCAGTAACATGAGCCAGAAGCAGCCCCTTCCCCTTTTTCATCAATCCCCCACTGACCCTAAATTTGTCCAAAACCCCTATGAATTTTATGAGAAAACTAGAGTTTCGGGGCCATTTTTTTACTGGCAGGACTATAATCTAACCTGCACGACATCATACGCTTGCGTATCGGCACTTTTGCGTGATCGGCGCCTCGGGCGCGAAGCCCCACCGCATTTACGCCCCCAAATCGCCCCACATTTGTGCCCCTTTTATGAGGTCGAGGATCACTCGCTCCTTGAACGCGAAGCCCCTACCCATACGCGTTTGCGCGGCTTGGTATTGCGGGCCTTCACCTCGCGGCGCATAGCGGCACTTGCACCTGAAATAGCAGCATTATCTCATGAATTGGCGGCGAGCTTACCCAAAGGTGACTTTGACCTTTTGCCCAATTTCGCCGCCAAACTGCCCGTGATCATCATCGCCCGATTGCTGGGCGTGCCAGAAGATATGGCCCCCCAGCTTTTAACCTGGTCGCGCGCGATGGTTGGCATGTATATGGCCAATCGAAGCTATGAAAGCGAATGTGCAGCGGCGAACGCAGCTGAAGACTTTAGCGATTTCTTACGCCAATACCTAAAGGCCCGCGTGCGCGCCCCCAAAGACGATCTAATAAGCCAACTTATCGCCGCTGAGGCCGACGGCCAACGCCTGAGCGAAGACGAAATGATTGCCACCTGCATTTTGCTTTTAAATGCTGGCCATGAAGCCACGGTTCATTCAATCGGCAACGGCGTCAAAGTGATTTTAGAAAATCCAGATGTACGCCAATCGCTTGCCCCGCCACTGATTGAGGGGCTAGTGGAAGAAGTCTTGCGCTTTGACCCTGCGTTACATCTTTTTACGCGCTATGCATATGAAGATATCGAAATAATGGAACATATTATCCCAAAAGACGGACAAATTGCGTTGCTTTTGGGCGCGGCCAACCGTGACCCACAGGTCTTTAACGACGCCCAAAGTTTTTGCCCTACGCGCACCCCTAAGGGGCATATGTCCTTTGGCGCAGGTATACATTTTTGCCTCGGTGCACCGCTTGCGCGCCTTGAGTTGCAAATAGCACTGCCCATTCTATTTGAACTTCACCCGAACCTGACCTTGGCCGAGCCACCAAAATACGGTAATATGTATCATTTCCACGGGCTAGAGAGACTGATCCTAACGCGCCGCTAAAGCGGCAAAGCATAGCTTGATTTGATCTCTTCCATGCTTAAAAGCGCTGTTACGTTAAAGATTTTTACCTCGGCTATCAAAGCTTGGTAAAAAGCATCATAGGCACGGGCATTGCGCACGCGTACCTTTAAAATATAATCAATATCGCCGGCAAGACGGTGGGCCTCTTGGACTTCAGGGCGCTCCAGAAGCGCTTTCAAAAAGGCATCTTGCCAGGCGGCATCATGTTCAGAGGTGCGTATCAGCACGAAAAAACACGCCTCAAGGCCCAATGCCTCGGCGTCCAAAAGCACGGTGGTCTGTTTGATCACCTGCGCCTCTTTCATCCGTTTGATCCGATTCCAAACAGGCGTCTTGGATGAACTAATTTTACGCGCGATATCATCGAGTGACTGCGTGGCATCCGCCTGAAGCAGCGCAAGAATTTTCTTGTCGGTATCGTCTAAGCGGATTGCCATTTCTTATCCCCCCAATCCAAAAGAACTTAATTCTGCATTGATCCTAAATTATGGCAAAATAGGCTTATATTCAAGCCCCCCATAGCCAAAATATAGAAAAATATCCTAATATACACCCAAAGGAGCATAGGATGACACATTTTTCCACACCTGCCACAAAGCCCCAAGGTTTCGTTCATTTTGTGGGCGCAGGCCCGGGTGCGGTTCAACATCTGACCCTTGGGGCGCTACGAGCCATTCAAGGGGCCGACGTGATCCTGTATGATCGACTGATCGGCCCCGAGATTTTAGCCCTTGCCCCTAAAAACGCCGCCGCGATTGAGGTTGGAAAAACCGGCTTTGGCACCTCAACGCCTCAGGCCGTGATTAATGCGCTGTTGGTTAGCCATGCGCGCACGGGTGCACAAGTAGTGCGCATGAAGGCAGGCGATAGCGGCATTTTCGGCCGCCTAGACGAAGAGATCGAAGCGCTTGAAGCCGCATCCCTGCCCTTTGCCATTCTGCCGGGCCTTACTGCCGCCACCGTTGCCGCCGCTACAATTGGTCAAAGCCTAACCAAGCGCGGGCGCAACGCCTCGGTACGTTTTTTAACGGGCCATGATGTGGCAGGCTACGCCGAACAAGATTGGCGCAGCCTTGCCAAAGCGGGGCAAGTGGCGGCCATATATATGGGCAAAAAATCAGCGCGTTTCTTGCAAGGTCGGCTTTTGATGCATGGGGCAAATCCCCAAACCGCGATCACCTTGGTTGAAAATATCTCGCGCGCCGATCAACAGATCATCGCGTCTAACTTGGAACGTCTGGCCGAGGACATTCTAGCCCTAACTGGCCCTGCAGTGCTACTTTACGGGTTAAAGCCGCGCCAAGCCCAACAGGCCTTGGCCCAAGTCCCCATAATGGCCGAGGTGCGCGCATGAGCCACTTCACTCCAAAAGTCGTAACAGGTAATGATTTGCTGTTGGGTGACGTAATTTATCTGACAGAAACAGACAGTTGGAGCCGCGATCTCTTGCTTGCGCAATTGATCACCGACCCTGATCAGGCCGCACGTAAACTGGCCTATGCCGAGACCCAAACACATAAGATAGTCGGCCCCTATTTGGCCGATATGCAAGCTGCACCACAGGGCCCAATGCCCATGCACTTTCGCGAAGGGTTTCGCACTCGCGGCCCCTCAAACTATCGCCACGGCAAGCAAGAAGGTCTTTTATAATGTATCACTATCAGCCTTTTGACACCCAATTTGTACGTAACCGCGTGGCTATCTTTTCCGATCAAATAGCACGGCGTATTGATGGCAGCCTAACTGAAGAAGAGTTTCGCCCCCTGCGTTTGATGAACGGGCTTTATTTGCAGCTGCATGCCTATATGTTGCGCGTGGCCATTCCCTACGGCACATTAAACGGACGTCAAATGCGCCAATTGGCCAGGATTTCTGAAACCTATGACAAGGGCTATGGCCATTTCACTACACGGCAAAATATTCAGTTTAACTGGCCAAAATTAACCGACGTTGGCGCTATCCTGTCTGACCTCGCAGATGTTGAGATGCACGCCATCCAAACTTCGGGGAATTGTGTGCGCAATGTCACTGCCGATCATTTCGCGGGGGCCGCCTTGGATGAAATAGCGGACCCCCGCCCCATAGCCGAGCTTTTGCGCCAATGGTCAACCGACCATCCCGAGTTTCAATTTCTGCCCCGTAAATTTAAAATCGCTGTGACAGGCAGTCCCAATGACCGAGCCGTGACCAAAGCGCATGATATTGGCCTACGCATGGTACAAAACGCTTTGGGCACGCCCGGGTTTGAGGTTAGCGTCGGCGGCGGCCTTGGGCGCACGCCCATGATCGGCCAAGTGGTGCGAGACTTTTTGCCCACCCAAGATCTGCTGCCCTATGTTGAGGCAGTTTTATCCGTTTACAACCGCCTTGGGCGCCGCGACAACAAATATAAGGCACGCATCAAGATCACTTTGCATGAAACAGGGGCCGCCGAACTAACCCGCATGATTGAAGCGCGTTTCATCCAAATTCGCCCACAGTTTTCGGGCCAAGATCAACAGGTACTCGCCGCTATCACTAAAGCCTTTGCCCCGCCCCTTTATAAAACCGCCGACCTATCCACATATCAAGCGACCTATCAGGCTGACGGGCTTTTCCGCTCATGGGTTGATACCAACGTCAGCGCCCACAAACAAGCGGGCTATGCGATTGCCTCTATCAGCCTAAAGGCGCAGGGCCAAACTCCAGGCGACGCCACCGCCGCGCAAATGCGGGTCATTGCGGAAATGGCAGAACAGTTCGGTCATGATGAGCTGCGCATCAGCCATGAGCAAAATGTGATCCTACCCCACGTGCATCAAAGCGACCTTTATGCGCTGCATCAAAATTTGAGCGCAGCAGGATTGGCCACGGCCAACCTAGGGCTGATTTCCGACATAATCGCCTGCCCTGGCATGGATTACTGCGCTTTGGCAACAGCACGCTCTATCCCTGTGGCGCAAAATATTGCCCTGCGGTTTGACGCACTCAAGCTTGAACATGATATCGGGCCACTTAAACTTAAAATATCAGGCTGCATCAATGCTTGCGGGCATCATCACGTGGGCCATATTGGAATTTTGGGCCTAGATCGAGCGGGGGTTGAAAATTACCAAATCACCCTTGGCGGTGATGCAACCGAAACGGCAGCAATTGGCGATCGCGCGGGCCCAGGCTTTTCTTATGATGAGATTGTGCCCGCAATCGAAAGATTGATCATGGCCTACCTTGCCTTGCGGATAGAACGGAGCGAGAGTTTTTTAAAATGCTATCAGAGACTTGGCGCAGCCCCTTTTAAGGAAGCACTTTATCCAAAGGATAGGGAAAATCATGCCGCTTGATGCAGAAGAAAGCCCACTTTCCACGCGCCTTGGTGCGCTAAATAAGCAATATGAAACCCAAAGCGCTCCCGATATTTTGGAAAAAGCGCTCACCGGGTTTGGGCGCACTGCACTTGTGTCGAGTTTTGGAGCCGATGCGGTGGTTCTTTTGCATATGGTCGCAGGTATTGCGCCGCAAACGCCGATTTTGTTTATCGATACAATGATGCTGTTTCCTGAAACGCTTGCCTATCAGCGTTACTTGGCACAGCGTTTAAACCTAACCAATCTGCGCATCATTGGCCCCGATCAGGCCTATCTGGCATGCTTGGATCCCAGCGACAGTCTACACCAACGCGACCCGAATGCCTGCTGCGCTTTGCGCAAGACCAAGCCGCTGGCAAAGGCGCTTTTGGGTTTTGACAGCTGGATAACAGGGCGCAAACGCTTTCAATCGACCAGCCGCGCAGATCTAAAAATTTTTGAATCTGACGATCAAAATCGATTTAAAATCAATCCACTAGCAGGATGGATCGCAAAAGATCTGCAAGCGTACCGCCTCAGACATGATCTGCCCGCCCATCCTTTACTGGCCAAGGGCTATCCGTCAATTGGATGCGCGCCTTGCACGACATCTGTGCAACCGGGCGAAGAGGCGCGCGCAGGGCGTTGGCGCGGCGTGGTCAAAATCGAATGCGGCATTCATTTTATCAACGGTCAGGCCAAACCTCTCAGCCCTCCAATAGAAGAAAAGAAAGAAAAAGCATGACCCTGCGCGTCACCGACCAAGGCTTTAGCCCGGCCCCACTGCAGGTGGCCACCCCGCTTCTTACAGCCACATCCGAAGACCAAGTACTTTTGCTTGCCAATAGCGACGACCCTGCCTTGGCCGTGCCGTTTTTTACCCATGTCACCGAAATTCAGATCACCTTCCCAAGCTTTAGCGATGGGCGCGGTTTTACCCTTGCGCGGCTTTTGCGCAATTTAGGTTATGCGGGGCGGCTGATTGCCAAGGGCCATGTCTTGGCCGATCAATATGCAATGGCGCGCCGCGTTGGATTTGATGGGGTCG
>DPZQ01000058.1:0-1312 GCA_003536295.1 Rhodobacter sp.
ATCCAGATAAAAATCCAACTTTGATGGTCCTTGACCTGCCGTTTCTGGGTGTTGATACGCTGCGTCAAGAGGGAGCCTTGGACATGGCCGTTTACCAACACCCTGCGGCCGTAAAAGATTTGGCGCGTTGGAATGCCGAAATTTTGATGGCGTCGCCTTTGCCGCAATATAATTTGGCGGGCGTAGGCATGCCACCGCGCACAGTTGCTGATTTCGCAGGCCACCGCGTGCGTGCTACTGGCGGCATTGGTCAAGCAATGGCCAAAATCGGCGCGGTGCCAACTTCGGTCACCTCGGCAGAAGCTTATACCGCTTTGGAAACAGGTGTTGTTGATTCTGTGGCATTCGCACCGCACGCGCATTTGTCATTTCGCACCATCGACATCGCAAAATGGTGGCATAAGAACCTAAACCCAGGTTCGGTGAACTGCCCCGTTGTAGTCAACTCTGATGCGATGGCATCCCTTTCAGCGGAAGAGCGTGCTGCACTGACTTCGTCCATCGATGCGTCTATGGAGCGCTATTATGAAGCCTATCAAGAAACCTATGTTAAATGGGATAAGGCGCTTGTTGAGCATAATATCGAAGTGATAACTTTGGACGATGCAGTTGTGGCTGAAATTCAAGCAGCCGCGGCAAAACCTGTGCTTAATGACTGGTTAGCGGCCGAGACCGCAAAAGGCGTTCCTGCACAAGAACTTTACGACTTTACAATGGCCACATTGGCTGCGTTGAAAAAATAATCAAAGCGCCCCCGCAAAAGCGGGGGCTCTTTTTCAAGGATTAATAATGTCATCCGCTCATAACGTCCACACGGACGGCTCTTGGTTGAGCCGTTTTGATCGTGCCTTATTCGCCATTGAAACCAAGCTTACCCTGTTAGGGGGGCTGGCGGTGATGGCGGCAATGCTGATTTCGGTAGCGAATATTTTGGGACGTAAATTGCTTAATATGCCGGTGCCTGGCTATGTTGCCATCATGCAGCAAATTGTGCCCGTCATGGCATTTTTAGGGATTTCCTACTGTCAAAGATTAGGCGGTCATATCCGTATGGATCTAGTAACAGGGGCCCTGCGGGGGCGCTGGCGTTGGTTGGCGGAGTTTATCGGCATTTTGGTAATGCTGATCTTATCAGGGGCCTTGTTTTATGGCGCGCAAAATCACGCTATGCGGGCTTTGATGCTGGGCGATACTACTGATGATCTGGGCATTCATACTTGGCCTGTGAAAATGGTCGTGGTGGTAATGTTCGTCTTTTTGATCTTGCGGTTGTTTTTGCAACTTTGGGGCTATGGTCGCGCAATGCAGACCG
>DPZQ01000058.1:1320-12937 GCA_003536295.1 Rhodobacter sp.
ACCGGCGAAGAGATGCCCGTTGCAGTGCCCATGATTGAAGATGCCGCAACCCAAGCGCTTAATGAAGCCAAAACCGTATCATCTTTGGATGAGGAAGCCCTAAAATGACCACTATTGAAATTGCGATCCTTTTATCCGGGGTTTTGGTGCTGTTGGTGCTGATTGGCGTGAGGGTGGCCTTTGCCACCGCGATGATAGGCATCACGGGCATGTTTATCTTTTATATGACTGAAAAAGGCATGGACCCGGGCCGTGCTATGCTGGTGACATTGAAACTTTCTGGACAAATTCCCCATTCCAAAACGGCAAGCCATGTTTTGGGACTTATTCCTGTTTTTATTTTGATTGGCTATTTAGCCTATTTTGCAGGCCTAACTAAGGCTATATTTGAGGCGGCCAAGCGCTGGGTGGGCTGGCTACCTGGCGGCATGGGGGTTGCAACCATTTTCTCAACCGCTGGTTTTGCCGCAGTTTCGGGCGCTTCAGTTGCCACGTCGGCGGTGTTTGCACGCATCGCCATCCCCGAAATGCTGGCCTTGGGCTATGACAAGCGCTTTGCGGCGGGAGTTGTGGCCGCGGGGGGGACTTTGGCCTCACTTATCCCGCCCTCGGCCATTTTGGTCATATATGCGATTATCACCGAAGGGTCGGTGGGCAAACTTTTGATGGCAGGGTTTATTCCTGGTGCTGTTTCGGCGGTGATCTATGCGGTGATGATCGTGGGCATGGCCAAGCGAAATCCCAAACTCGGCCCGCCCGTCACGGGTTATAGCTGGTCTGAGCGTTTCGCGTCACTTCCAGCTGCTGCGCCTATTTTGTTTGTGGTAGCGATCATCATGTATTGCATATATGGCGGCTGGGGCACGCCCACGGAAGCGGGCGCTTTAGGGGCCTTTGTGGTGCTTTGTATGGCGCTTTATCGAGGCATGCGCTGGAAAGATCTGTCAGGTGCATTGATTGAAAGTGCTAAGTTAACCACTATGATTTTTACAATGATCTGGGGCGTCTTGATCTTTGTACGCTATTTGGGCTTTGCTGATTTGCCAAATACATTTGCGGCCTTTATCGCTGGGCTGCATCAGCCGGCGATATTGACCTTGTTAATAATCTTAGGGGTTTATGTGATCTTGGGCATGTTTATGGATGCGATCGGCATGCTGATCTTGACCTTGCCTGTCACTTACCCTGCCGTGATAGCACTGAATGGTGGGATAGATATCACGCGCGAAGCCTCATCCCTGGGCATGTCGGGTGAGGAATGCGGTATTTGGTTTGGTATTATCGTGGTAAAAATGGCTGAACTTTGCCTAATCACGCCACCAATTGGTTTGAACTGTTTTGTAGTAGCCGGCGTGAGGCCTGATATTTCGGTGCAGGATGTGTTTCGTGGCGCATCGCCGTTTTTCGTTGCCGATGTGGTGACTGTTGGCGTTCTGATTGCCTTTCCGGGCATCGTTCTTTGGCTGCCCAACCTTCTATGAGTGCGCTGCCCTATCTGATGGTCGCGCCCAACGGGGCGCGGCGCACCAAAGCCGACCATCCAGCTTTGCCCCTAACTTTGCCCGAGCTTGTCACCTGCGCGGGCGCTTGTGCCAAGATGGGTGCAGACGGCATACATGTGCATCTACGCGACGCACACGGGGGCCATCTTTTGGATGCGGGCCTTTATCAAGAAACCCTGGCTGAGCTGCGCCGTACCGTGCCCCAAATGGCCCTGCAAATAACAACCGAGGCGGTAGGCCTTTATGATGCGCCAGCGCAGCGCGCCGTTGCGCTAAATGGCGGCGCGCCCCTTGTCTCAGCCTCGGTGGTAGAGCTGCACCGTGACACACCAGAGGCCGTCAATCAAAGTTTTTACCAAGAATGCGCAGACCGCGGTATTGCG
Source organism: Rhodobacter sp. (assembly GCA_003536295.1). Taxonomy (GTDB): domain Bacteria; phylum Pseudomonadota; class Alphaproteobacteria; order Rhodobacterales; family Rhodobacteraceae; genus UBA10365. The sequence continues at coordinate 3,206 of DPZQ01000058.1, forward strand.
CTGCAGCATATTCTTTATAGTCCCAGCGATTTTGTGCTTTTAAAGCGGTTGCTGCCCAGCGATCTGTTTCACAGCCCCGCTATGCAACTGATCTTTGTGCTGGGGCGCTATTCGGTCGATCAAGAAAGCGACCCCCAAGATCTGATGCCGTATTTAGAAACGCTGAAAAACTATAAAATTACGCCAGATTGGGCGATCTGCGCCTTTGGCCGCAATGAAACAGCTTGCTTGTTGGCCGCACATCAACAGGGCGGAAAACTACGCGTGGGATTTGAAAATTCGCTATGGAATGCCGATGGGCTCTTGGCGACGGATAATGCCGCCCGCGTAGAAGAGGTGGCACGCCACCTCCGCGGCAACTCTAGCGTCTAGACACTGAGGCGAGTACGCCGATTTGATCAAGAATTTTTTTTAATCTGGTGATCAAGACCCGTACTTACATAAAAGCACGCAGTCTTTAATTTATCAAAACGTTGGCGCAAAGCTGCTTTTTCGGCTCCCTTAAAGTCATTCCTAAGCCGACCCTATAGTCGCCATAACTAAAACATAATAGCCAATGAAATGTGACGCATGGCCGCTAGAAATTAGAGCTGTATAAGCGATGTCTGGGCCCATTTCTTGCAATATTTCTGCATCTAGAATACCTGCGAAATTGAGTGCCGCCTCAGTGGCTGGGCCAATATTTCTAAAACTTCTAATTGGTGTACGCAAATGGGGCCTTTGGAGCGAATGCCGGGCAATGCACCCATTTTACTGTTGAAAAATATTTGTATCCGCAGTCTCAAATTGGCAAGGGCAAGGTGGGTCTTTGGGCCGCCGTTATAAAGTCGCGCTAGAAGCTATCAGGTGGTGAAACTTCTCACCCTGCACTGAGACATGTTTGCGCATTTCCTCTGCCGCGAGTTCACCCTTGTTTTGTGACAAGGCGTCTAAGATTGCTTTATGTTCGGCCATAGACTGACCCAGGCGCCCCCTAAGTTTCAGTTGAATACGCCGAAATGGTCGCAACCGGCGTTGCAATCGTTCAGTTTCGGCCCTTAAAAAACTATTGGCCGATTCTTGGTAAAGTATCTGATGAAATGTTTCATTTTCTTGAAAATAGCCCTCGGTATCGCCCGCTTGAACCGAGAGTTCGCACTTTTCATTAGCCTTATAGAGGGCAGAAAGCGCATGGTCTGAAATGCGCAACGCTGCAAAACGCACGCAAGCGGCTTCTAATTCGGCCATCACTTCAAACATTTCGAGCAGTTCAATTGCGGTGGGGTTTTTGATAAAAACACCACGTCTTGGAATTTTTTGTGCTAATCCAGAAGTGACAAGCTGTTGTAATGCCTCACGAATTGGAGTTCTAGAGACCCCAAACATTTCAGCTAGCGTGGTTTCATCAAGATGCTGTCCATTCGCGAAATGCCCCGTGAGGACCATTTCTTCAAGCTCAGAGCTAATGTTGCGCGCAGAAACCTTATCCATGCCTGACCATAGTCAAGGCGCAACGCGGATGCAATTCTAGATTTATTGTATACAAGGATATTGACTTTGGATGTCTGTGCGAAGACTTTGGCTTATCGTGATTTAAACATGCGATACATTCTTCGGGAGGAAGACATGAAAAACTTAAATATTTTTACAACTGCAATCGCCGCTGTGGTGGCATCAGTTACCCTTGCTCAGGCTGAAACGTTGCGCCTTTCGCATCAATGGTCTGAAAGCGATGTACGTCATCAAGTGGCCCAAATGGTTGCTGATGAAGTTGCTGCGGCCAATGTTGATTTAGACATCCAAATTTATCCAAACCAAACTTTGTTTAAAGCAAAAGAGCAATATACGCCGCTGTCACGTGGACAAGTGGATATGATTGTATTCCCGTTGTCCTATGCCGGTGGTCAGCAGCCAGCTTATAATTTGACCTTGATGCCCGGTATGGTTAAAAATCATGATCACGGAGCACGTCTATCACATTCGCCTTTCATGGAAAAAATAAGCGAAATCATGGCTGAAGACGACATTATGGTCGTGACGCATGGCTATTTGGCCGGTGGCTTTGGATCTAACAAGGGCTGCATCACTAATCCTGACGATATGCCGGGAGTGACAATCCGCGCAGCGGGCAAGGCCTTTGAGCAAATGTTAGCTGGTGCAGGGGCTTCAATTGCATCAATGGCTTCATCCGAAGCCTATCCAGCTTTGCAATCTGGCGTTTTAGATGCGATCAACACGTCGTCTGAGAGCTTTGTCAGCTATCGGCTTTATGAGCAGGTGAAATGCTATACACCAGCGGGCGATTTTGCGCTTTGGTTTATGTATCAACCCTTGTTGATGAATAAATCAACCTTTGAAGCACTGAATCCCGCGCAACAAGCAGCATTGCTTGCCGCTGGCGCAAAAGCAGAAGCCTTTTATCTTGGCGAAGCGAAAAAAGGTGATGCGATTGCCGCAAAAACCTTTGCCGATGCAGGGGTAGAGCTGGCCGAAATGACCGAAGCAGATTTCAACGCGTGGCGTGAGTTGGCAAAAACAACTTCTTATCCCGCTTTTGTTGCAGAAACGCCGAATGGGCAAGCTTTGCTCGATCTTGCTTTGTCTGTCGAATAATGCTTCCCCCCAACTCAAGATCCGTCTTGAGTTGGGGCCCATTTTCTAGAAAGGGTTTGGGCCCGTGCGTGCGCAAATTTCTATAAGTTATGCCATCATTAAGGTGGTAAATACCCTGTCAGGTTTTTGTGGTCTAATTTCGGCGGTTATGATCCTGCTGTCTGTTTTTATTACCTGTCAAATGATTTTCCTGCGCTCCGTAATGGGAGTGTCCACAGTTTGGCAGACCGAAGCAGTGATTTATTTGATGATTGCTGCGACGCTTATCGGCTTGCCATATGTGCAGAAATTGCGTGGTCATGTCGGAGTTGATCTATTGCCAACTTTGTTGCCGCCACATTGGAAGCAGACTTTAACGCTTATGTCCCTTGTAATTACCGCCAGCATGATTTTGATTATGTTGGTTTATGGATGGGAAATGTTTGAGCTGGCCGCCCGCAAGAAGTGGCGCTCGGAAACAGTTTGGGCAGTGCCTTTGTGGATCCCTTATATTTTCGTTCCTTTGGGATTTGGCCTTTTTTTGCTGCAGCTAATTGCTGACATCTGGCAAACTGCTGCAGGCCAGGGGTCGGACAACTTAGTTCAAATTGACCAAACAGAATACAAGGACATCTCCTGATGGATCCGCTTTCACTTGGCGCCTTGATCGCCTTTTTTACCGTTATTGTCTTGTTTTCAGGGGTTCCTGTTGGGGCTGGTTTGCTGATTGTCGCGACCGGATTTTTGTTTGTTTTTGATGGACCTAGATCCCTACAAGCATTACCTGAATTATTTTATGCCGAACTTAACAGTTTTGCACTTTTGTCTATTCCAATGTTTATCATTATGGGGGCAGCTATTTCGTCAACCCGTGCGGGGCCTGACCTGTATGAAGCGCTTGAGCGTTGGTTAACCCGTGTTCCAGGTGGCCTGTTAGTGTCTAACCTTGGGGCCTGTGCGCTGTTTGCGGCGATGTCAGGTTCGTCGCCTGCCACTTGTGCTGCAATTGGAAAAATGGGCATCCCAGAAATGCGCAAACGTGGTTACCCAGATGAAGTTGCCGCAGGTTCGATTGCTGCGGGCGGGACCTTGGGTATTTTGATTCCGCCTTCGGTCACGATGATTGTTTATGGAATTGCCACGGAAACATCGATCGGCAGACTTTTCTTAGCGGGGGTTTTCCCGGGCCTATTGTTGGTTTCATTGTTCATAGCATGGGCTATTTTTGATACTTGGCGCCGTGGTGCAGGCTCCGCAGCATTAAGTGGGGTGAGTTATAGCTGGGCTCAAAAATTTGAAATTTTGCCACGTGTTGTTCCATTTTTGTTAATCATCATTGGCGTGCTTTATGCTCTTTACGGCGGAATTTCGACGCCATCTGAAACGGCAGCTGTTGGCGCGCTATTGTGCATTGTGGTAGCAGTGATTGTTTACAAGCTTTATAAACCAAAAGACCTTTGGGCGATCATGCGCGACTCGACAAGAGAAAGCGTGATGATCCTTTTCATAATTGGGGCCGCCGGCGTTTTTTCTTACATGCTGTCGTCATTGTACATCACGCAGTCGGTCGCCGAATGGATTGCGGCATTGAATGTGAACCGTTGGGTTTTGATGGCGATTATCAACGTTTTCTTGCTTGTATCGGGGTTTTTCTTGCCGCCCGTTGCCGTGATCTTGATGTCAGCGCCGATCTTGCTGCCGATCATTACGGTGGCAGGATTTGATCCCTATTGGTTTGCGGTGATTGTAACCATCAATATGGAAATTGGCCTTATAACGCCACCAGTTGGGCTTAATCTTTATGTAATAAACGGCATCGCTCCTGATATTTCACTTAAAAAGATCCTGATTGGATCATTTCCCTTTGTGATGTGTATGGTCTTGGCAATTGTCATCTTGTCGATATTTCCGGGCATTGCCACATGGTTGCCAAATGCAGTCATGGATCAAGCAATATGAGTATTCTTGCTGATTTGATGAACAGCTTGATTGACCGAAATTATCTAAGATTTAGCACCGTTGAATTGGATAATCGCTCGCTTGAGGATCTGATTGGAGATCTTCTAAGCGCGCGTGGTGAAGTGTCGGGGATGAAAATGGCTCATCAAGTATTGGACCGCTATGAAGGGTTCACACCTGATGAAAAGAAGAGTTTTTTTAAATTGCTGCGCAGTAGGTTGGACATTGACCCTAAGCTCGTGCGTCAAGCGCTTGATGATTATGAAGCACACCCCTCAAAGGCCCATTATGCAGCCTTTGCCGCGACAGCGGAACCCAAGCGCCAAGAGTTGATCCGTCGTCTTAATCAAACTGATGGGGCAACCCATCGCTTGGTGAAAATGCGCGCTGATTTACAAAAAATGGCGCGCCAAGAATCAGATCTTGAAGTAATCGATAAAGATTTCAAACATTTATTTGAGTCATGGTTTAACCGTGGTTTTTTGGTACTTCGCCCCATAAGCTGGCAAAGTCCCGCCAACATTTTAGAAAAAATAATTGCCTATGAAGCTGTGCATGCCATCAATAATTGGGATGAGCTGCGTAGAAGATTGGCCCCTGCAGACAGGCGCTGTTTTGCGTTTTTTCACCCCGCGATGGCGGATGAGCCGCTCATTTTTGTAGAGGTGGCGCTGACCAAAGGCATACCAAGCTCGATCCAGTCCGTCTTAGAAAGCGACCGAAGCGAAACCCCTCCTAAACAGGCCGATACAGCTGTTTTCTATTCGATCTCAAACTGCCAAGCAGGGCTTGCGGGCATTTCGTTTGGTAATTCTCTGATTAAGCAAGTGGTCACCGATTTATCTCGCAGCTTACCAAATTTAAAAAACTTCGTTACCCTTTCGCCTTTGCCGGGTTTTCGAAAATGGGCCAAAAGCTGTGACAGAGAAGAAGAACTTTTGGTTTCAGAACAGGCGCGCGCTTTGGCCGCTGAATATTTGCTTTTAGCAAAGGGAACAGGTTTTTTACCGCTTGACCCTGTTGCGAGGTTTCACTTGGGCAATGGTGCCTTAATTGAGGCCATTCACAGTCAGGCTGATCTGTCTGACAATGGCGTCGCGCAGTCTGGCTCGGTTATGGTAAACTACCTATATGATCTAGGCCGTTTGACGGCGAATGTGGAAAAATATTCCTCGTTACAAGAAGTGACAGCCTCGACCTCGGTCAAAACATTGGCACGTCAGGCGCAAAAACGCCTCGAGACCCAAACTTCAAGGAAAAGCATCCATGCCTAACCACTTGTTTGATCGCCTTTTTGCGCCGCATGTGGGGGTTTCAAAACCATTTTTGCATCTTTTGGACGGTGGTATCGTCACCTATGATCAGTTTCTGCAAACTGTAGCTTCCTTTGCGCAGGCTTTGGTACAAAGCGGTCTGCGTCCGGGGGATGTATTGGCAGTTCAGGTTGAAAAGTCTATGCAGGCCTTAGCGGTATATGGGGCTTGTGTCCAGGCGGGCGTAGTTTTTTTACCGCTCAATACCGCCTATACTGCCAGCGAATTAGTCTATTTTGTTAGAGACAGCGGCACAAAAATGTTTTTGGGCGATGGGCCCAAACTTGATGCGTTTAGGGGCGCATTTGAAGGGCTTGATCTTCGTTTGGAAAGCCTAAACGCCGATGGTAGCGGCAGTTTTGTGACTCTTGCCGGCGCATTGGACACGCAATTTGAAACCGTTTCGCGTGGCCCCCATGACCTTGCTGCTCTTCTTTATACGTCGGGTACTACCGGGCGTTCAAAGGGGGCAATGCTGAGCCATGAAAATCTTTTGTCAAATGCCTTGGTCTTGACCCAAGAATGGCGCTTTAGCGATCAAGATGTCTTGCTGCATGCTTTACCCATTTTCCACACTCACGGCCTGTTCGTGGCTAGCAATGTGATTTTGGCGGCAGGGGCTGAGATGATCTTTTTACCAAAGTTTGATGTTGAGGCGATGATTACGTGTCTTTCCCAAGCTACCACCATGATGGGCGTGCCGACTTTTTACACGCGCCTTTTAGATGAGCCGCGCTTTAACGCTGATTTGGTGCGCCACATGCGGCTTTTTGTATCAGGTTCGGCACCACTTTTGGCGGAATCCCATCGCCAATTTGAAAGCCACACTGGCCACCGAATATTGGAACGTTACGGCATGACGGAAACCAATATGAACTGCTCAAACCCTTATGACGGTGCGCGCCGCGCTGGTACCGTGGGAAAGCCCCTGCCTGGGGTTGAGCTGATCATTACTGACACTGCTACAGGATTGGAACTTCTCCAAGGTCAGGTTGGTCAAATCGAGGTGCGTGGTCCTAATGTGTTTTCTGGTTACCTAAACATGCCCGAAAAAACGAAGGAAGAGCTGCGCGAAACAGGCTTTTTTATTACGGGCGATTTAGGCCTGATAGATGAGGAGGGCTATGTACAAATAGTGGGACGCAATAAGGATTTGGTGATCTCTGGTGGCTATAATATCTATCCCAAAGAAATCGAGTTGATTTTAGACGAGCAGCAAGCCGTTGTTGAGAGTGCAGTCATCGGTGTCCCGCATCCTGATTTTGGTGAAAGTTTGGTAGCCGTTTTGGTGCAGAAACCTAATGAGAAAATTGATGTAAAATCATTATCAACTAACCTTGGTGCTGCCCTAGCGCGCTTTAAACAGCCCCGCGCTTATTTTATAGTCGAGGCTTTACCGCGCAACACGATGGCAAAAGTGCAAAAAAATATTTTACGCGAAATCTATAAAGATATCTTTATAAACCCTTAAGGTTGGTATTTTTTTGAATTTGCAAATGCAGGTCAAGGGAAATCAATAGCCCGCCCAGCCTGCTGTCGAGCCAAAGACTAATGGCAATGGGCAAACCAAGCTTTTGGCTTCTCCGTACGAATTTTGGCAAATTCGGCGTTATTTTTTTGGGTATGTTATTGCTCTATTATATTGGACTTGATGCGCCTATCGTAGGGTGATCACTTGATCAAACCCGACGGCAGTTTTGCGAAAATCACAAGAAGCCGCTGAAGCCTTTTTTGACTGTTGAACCCGACCCCTGCAAGCCTGACTTGCACAATCAAAGGACAGACCATGGCTAAAGGCAATAATACCAAATCCAATAAAGAAACGAAAAAACCAAAAAAAGAAAAACCAAAGATTTTGGCGACATCAGACTCGGGTGCGGGTAAAGGCACGGTGAGCGTGGGCGGCAAGAAGATCTGATCCTTGGGGCTTGGGCTATCTTATAGCCCAAGCTTGTTCTGGACCAAAAAGTACGATTAGGGTGTTGGGCGCTGGCTTGTTTCCACCAAAAGTCCAGCTGCTTTGGCCTCATAATAATAGCCTTTGGTATAGAGTTTGATGGCGCGGTCACTGTTGCCATTTGCCACCAAATAAGCGCCTTTTAAATATTTTCCAGCGAATTTTAGGTTGGTTTCGGCATCCAATAATCCTTTGGCGGGCCCCTTATACCCCATTGAATTTGCAGTGGTGGGTGAAATCTGCATCAAGCCATAATAGGGGCCATTGCGCGCCTTTGGTCTGTGGCTACTCTCGCGTATCACCACACGCTCGACCAGATCAACGGGAAGTTCGTAAAAATTAGCATAGTGTGCGATCAAGCGGCGGATCTCAGGCGTTTCGTTGGGGTAAAAGGGTTTGGTATCAAGCAGCGGTGTGACGCTGCAGGCAGCCAGCGCCCCCCAAAGGCAAAATATTAGGAAACGAAGACGTAAACGCATATTCGTCCCTTGGATCAGTTTGCGCGCTAAGAGTAGCACAGCGCCTTAAGTCAGCAAGGTTACTTTCGCTTTGGGAGCAAAAGAGAGTGGTCATAACCATAGTGCAATTGCCGAGGCTGACATTTGGAACGAGCCTCCAGGCACTCGATCACAAAGCCGCTATGGTAAGGTTGCCCCCAGCATGAACAGTTCGCGTACGGTTTTTCAAAGCATTGCCCATATTGTTGCGGTATTTCTGCTGAGTTTATTTTGGGCGCCGTGCGAGCTTTTGGCCGAAGATTTAAATCTACGTCACCTGGGTGATGTCATGCAAATTGTCTTACCGCTGGCCGCGGGCAACTGTGCTTTGCGCAATCATGATGAAAACGATTTTGCCGTGGGCTTTGTAACCCAAAGCTTAACTGTGCTGGGGATTGAGAACACTTTAGGTAATCAGTCCTTGAGCCAACGTCCAGACGGTTCGGGCCATGGGTTTCCCTCGGGACATACGGCGGCGGCCATGTACGGTGCAACCAGCTTGGCTAAGAAATGCGCCCCCGAAAATAAATCTTTGGCCTTTTGGGCTTACGGTGCTGCTGTACTGACAGGCTATTCCCGGATTGATGCAGATCGCCATGACTTGACCCAAGTGGTGGCGGGACTTCTGGTCGGCTATTTTGCAAACGGTTTTAGCCTAAGTGCTTAACCCAAGGGCCTGCGTTTAGATTTTCATCTTGATTTTTAGAATTCCTAAACCGTTCCAAAGTAAAGATCCAACTCGACATCGGAAATACTTTTTGAAAATGCGCGATATTCTGCGGCCTTAATAGCCAAGAAACTACGGTGCAGAGCGGGGCCAAGGGCCGTTTTTAAAAACTCTGATTGCGTGGCTTGCGCAATTGCGTCGCGCCAGTCTGCAGGGAGTTGCGGTGCATTGGGTCCTACATCGGCCACGTAACCATTGCCCTTAGTTTCGGGGCCCGGATCAATGGATTTTACCAAACCTAAGCGGAGCCCCGCCAAAACCACCGTTGCTACCAAATAAGGGTTGGCATCTACCCCTGCAGCGCGATGCTCGATACGGCGCTGGTCCGGATCGCTCAAAGGCACCCGCAAAGCGACAGAGCGATTATTCCCCCCCCATGAGGGTTGCACAGGCGCATAAAGTTCACCTGCAAAACGCCGCCAGGAATTGGCAAAAGGTGCGAAGATCACCATCGCGTCGCCCATGGTGGCACGCAGTCCGCCAATGGCATGGCGCAGGTCTGGATGCCATGTGTCTGGTTGCGTTTCGGCGAAAGCATTGCACCCTCGCGCGTCATAGATCGAGATATGCATATGCATGCCAGATCCAGCCTCATCGGCGAGCGGTTTTGCCATAAAACAAGCTTCAAGCGCATGGCGACGGGCTTGGGCGCGTACAATACGCTTAAGGCGCACCAGATCTTGTGCCGCCGCCAATACATTAGAGCGG
>DPZQ01000111.1 GCA_003536295.1 Rhodobacter sp.
AACAAGCGGCGCACCGTCAGCGCTGGTCAGGGTGATCATTGCTGCGGGAAAAGCAGTTTGGGCTTGGCTTTGGGCCATTTGCAAACGTGCCAGCGTTTCGCGGCGGTTTTGCATGATGATCTGGCCTGATACAGCCATTTGCTGTTCTAATATCGCATACCAATGCGGATCTTTGGCCTGATCTTTCAGCAATCGATTACGGTCGCGCATGGCTCTTTCATAAGAAAGGGTGGCTTCAGCATGGTCGGGCATAAAGCTGAGCGTCAAACGATCCAGAAATCGGCGCCGCCCCTCAGCCGCCTCGATCCAAAGGCGATCCATCGCGGGCACCAGCCACACGACCCGGGCCACCCGCGCCAAAGCTGCTTGGGAGGCGGCCTTATCATCCAATCGCACCTGACGGCTGGCCCCAGACTGATACCATGTTTCAATAAAATGGTTTTGACGAAGACCTGCGACCTCGGCAGTTATTTTCCAGCCTAGGCTTTCAGGTTTGCGAGCCATATCTTCAAGAGCTGCGCGGCGCAAACCGCGTCCAGGCGACAGGATAGAGATTGCCTCGAGCACATTAGTTTTGCCTACGCCATTATCACCAAACAGAGCCACGGGACCGCTTGAAAAATCAATTTTCGCCGCCCTATGACTCCGGAAATGCGAAAGGCTTATTGAGTTAATCGCAAGTCCAGACATCTTGCCCTTCTTTCTCGGATCAAGGCAAGGTTTTACACGGCTTAAACACGCATCGGCATAACGACATAGACTGCCGATGTATCATTGCCTTCTCGCATCAAAACCGGATCGCCCGACGAGTTGAACATAAAAACGGCATTCTCGCGATCAACTTGATTGGCAATTTCCAGCAAATATTTGGCGTTAAAGCCTATCTCCAAACGCTCATCCGAATAGGCCACGGCCAGTTCTTCCTCGGCAGCTCCCGAATCAGGTGAATTGACCGAAAGGACAAGACGGTCTTCATCCAGCGACAATTTAACCGCGCGCGAACGCTCTGAAGAGACAGTTGCCACGCGATCAACCGCTTTGGCAAACTCCGAGGCATCAACCTCAAGCCGTTTAGTATTTCCTGTGGGAATAACGCGGGTATAATCGGGGAACGTGCCGTCAATGACCTTTGATGTCATGGTCAAAACAGGCGTAGCAAAACGCACTTTGGTTTCCGACACCGAGACAGCAATTTGCGCTTCATCATCATCAAGAAGTTTGCGCAATTCATTAACGGTTTTGCGCGGCACGATCACGCCCGGCATGTCGGAGGCCCCCGCCGGCAAAGGCGCATCAATTCGTGCCAAACGGTGGCCATCTGTGGCCACGCAGCGCAAAACTGCTCCTTCTTCGCCCACAGAAACATGCATATATACGCCGTTTAGATAGTAACGCGTTTCTTCGGTCGAGATTGCAAATTTTGCTTTATCAAACAAGCGGCGTAAAACGGGGGCCGCAACCGAAAAGTTTGATGCATATTCCGACGTTGCCATCACGGGAAAGTCTTCTCGCGGCAACGTCGCTAAATTAAAGGTTGAACGCCCAGCAGTAACGGTAAGGCGGCCTGCAGCGCTGTCTTCTGACAGATTGACCAGAGCCCCGTCTGGCAGCTTGCGTACAATTTCATGAAGCATAACGGCGGAAACGGTCGTGGCACCGGGGCGTTCAACCATCGCGGAGGCGCGGTCGACAATCTCAATGTCCAGATCCGTGGCGCGAAAGCTAATGCTGTCGCCTTCGGCCTCAATCAGCACGTTGGCCAAAATCGGAATGGTGTTGCGGCGCTCAACCACGGACTGTGCCTGCCCGATCGCTTTCAGGAGCGTTGCCCGTTCGATGCTGATTTTCATTCCATGTCCCCTGTGCCAATCCAAGTGATGAGTGCGAAACTTACCCGTTTCTCACACTCCATCAAGCCTTATCCTGTTTTTGGGACGCTTTCGTCGGCCCGTCAAGGGCTAGTGCGACGCTTTAGGCCTGCAGTATACGCTTAAGAATTTGTAGATCATCTGAAAGCTGGGAATCAATCGACATCAGCTCTTCTATTTTGCGTACACCATGTATGATTGTGGTGTGGTCGCGCCCACCAAAACGGCGACCAATCTCGGGCAAGCTACGCGGTGTCAGCTGTTTGGCCAAATACATAGCCACTTGGCGCGGGCGCGCAATAGTACGTAAACGCTTGGGGCCAATCATATCAGACAGGCGGATGCTATAATGCTCCGAGACTTTGCGCTGAATTTCTTCAATAGTTATTTTACGGTCCGAAGCGCGCAGAATATCAGAAAGGCAATCTTGGGTCAGCTCAAGCGTGATTTCGCGGCCAACCAAATTTGCAAAAGCGAAAAGTCGCGTCAACGCTCCTTCAAGTACCCGCACATTGGTGGTGATGCGGTGTGCCAGAAACTCAAGCACCCCATCAACCAAAGTCAGACCTTGATATTGTTGGCGGTAATAATCAACCTTTTGACGCAAAATTCCCAAGCGCAATTCATAGTCGGTTGGGTGCAAATCAACAACTAAACCGCATTGCAAACGGCTTTTGATACGCTCTTCGAGATCTTTGATCTCACCCGGGGCGCGATCTGCAGAAATGACAATTTGTTTATTTTGGTCGATCAAAGCGTTAAATGTATGGAAAAACTCTTCTTGGGTGCTGTCTTTACCTGCTATGAATTGCACATCATCCACCATCAAAACGTCAACAGAGCGAAACAGCTCTTTAAAACCCATGACCTGACGCTCACGCAAAGCCTGCACAAACCTATACATAAATTGTTCAGCCGAGAGGTAAAGCACACGTAGGTCCGGGCGTCTTTGGCTGAGCTCTTGCGCAATCGCATGCATAAGATGCGTTTTACCTAAGCCCACTCCGCCATAAAGAAACAGGGGGTTAAAAGACACGGAGTCGCCTTCAGCAACACGACGTGCGGCGGCATGGGCCAATTCATTGGGTTTTCCCACAACAAAGCTGTCAAATGTAAAACGTGCATCTAGTGGAGCGCTTGGAACTTCATCATCTTGGGTCGGACGGATTTTAACTGGCGCTTTTCTACCTACAGAAACGAATTTGCTGGGAGCAGAAACCTTAAACTCTAATCGATCAACCACGACACCTGATTTCGAAAAAAGCTGGCGAATCGGATCAGAAAAGTTGCGCGACACCCAATCACCAAAGAAAACCGTCGGAACATCAAAACGTGCAACGCCATCTTCCAAAGCGATCAACTTCAGGGGCTCGATCCAGGTTACATAGTTGTTTTTGCCAACGCTCTGTAAAAGCTCGGTTTGCAAACTGGCCCAACCTTCGATCGTCATTCTATTCCCCGTTCATATATTTGTTCGGCGCAAGCCAATCATTCAAGATAGCAGTCAGTCACACAAACAACCAAGAGCGCAGCGAAAAACTACGCGAGATATAAAAATACGCCTAAAAGGCACAAAAATATAAATCACCACAATTTATTTTTAAAATATAACAGGGGTGGCAGCCCCAAAAAAATTGCGATTCTGTTCACAGTAGCACGAAAGTAACCGCTGACATCATTTAGCAAGCCACCCAGTCCGACTGCAACAAAACTTCGCTGTTGACAGGAATAAGAATCATTAAAGTTCATTACCTGCTAGAAACTTATGGACTTTTTTGTGCGGTGTTTTTTAACCATTGCGCAAGACGTTTAAGACTTATGTTTTTGCCTGATAAAAAAACATTCAAAAACAACGTCTTGTAAAACCGGCTGTTGCAAAAGGAAAACGAATCTAGATCAAAAAACTCGCCTGAAAAAAAAGTTATAAAAATTTACGTCTCAGCCCAAAGGGAACAAAATCAACACCGGCTCACGTGCCCCTTGGGTGCCACAAGCCCGAGCACGCACACGAAAAAGGCGGCAAAAATGCCACCTTTTTTAGAAACAGCTTAAATTAAACTAAGCGGCTACTAAAGATTTTACACGCGACGACAAACGCGACATTTTGCGTGCTACGGTGTTTTTATGCATAACACCTTTTGTAATGCCCCGAGCCAACTCTGGCTGGACTTCACGAAGGGCATTTGATGCCGCGGTTTGGTCACCGGAAGCGATCGCTTCCTCGACTTTACGCAAGAATGTGCGAATCCGCGAGCGGCGCGCTTTATTTACTACATAACGTGCCTCTGATTGGCGGGCGCGTTTTTTAGATTGGGGCGTGTTGGCCATTAATCAATTCCGGTTCTGCGGTTCGTGTCTAACTTGAAGACGCTGCTTTAAAAGTAAGATCATCCAAAGTCAACGGGCAATCTGGTGAATTCGTTATCTGTCGCGAAATTGCGGGTGCCTTTTTTCCAAAAAGGCCGCCATTCCTTCTTTTAAATCTTCGGTTCCAAACAGGCCGTGGAACATGCGGCGTTCAAAAAGCAGCCCTTCGCGCAAATTGGTTTCGTAACTGCGGTTGACAGCCTCTTTGACAACCATCGCAGTCAATGACGACTTTTCGGTAATTTTGATGGCTGTTTTTCGGGCTTCTTCTAACAGGGCCTTGACGGGGACCACACGCGACACAAGACCCGACCGTTCAGCTTCAGCCGCGTCCATAAAGCGGCCGGTCAGATGCATATCCATGGACTTTGACTTGCCCACAAACCGCGTAAGCCGTTGCGAGCCGCCCATCCCTGCGACCAAACCTAGGTTAATTTCAGGTTGACCAAATTTAGCATTGTCGGCGCAAATAATGAAGTCGCAGATCATCGCTAATTCACACCCGCCCCCCAAAGCATAGCCTGCAACCGCGGCGATGATAGGCTTACGCACGCGTAAGATCGTATCAATATCAGCCCCGAATAAATCTTCGACAAAGGCGTCAACTTGGGTTTTTTCAGACATTTCTTTGACATCAGCACCCGCGGCAAAGGCTTTTTCTGATCCCGTAATAACGATGCAGCGCACTTTGTCATTCTTGTCAGCGGCGGTCAGGGCCTCGGCCAATTCGCGCACCATTGTGGTGTTTAATGCATTCAATGCATCTGGTCGGTTAAGCGTTACCAGCTCCACGTAATCCTCAATTTCGACGATCAGCGTATCATAGGCCATTGAATTATCCTGTTTACTCATTGAGGGCTTACTACCAGCCTTTGCGCAAGGTTCAAGTCATCTTTGGCACGTGGCACATAGGAAGGTTGAGCGACCAGCCTGCGTTATGCGACTAATGCAAGCTCCGCAACCCGGGGTTGGGCATGGTGCGTTTTCACGGCCGTAAACATCAAAGCTATGCTGAAAATATCCAAGCTCTCCATCAGCTTGACGAAAATCCTTGAGCGATGATCCACCCGCTTCAATGGCAGCTTGTAGCACAGTTCGAATGATGGGAGCTAGCGCTGAAATCTGCCCTTCAGAAATATGACCCGCTTGAGTCAAAGGGTGTATTTTTGCTCGAAAAAGAGCTTCACAAACATAAATATTGCCCAAGCCCGCTATGATTCGCTGATCTAGCAGGGCTGATTTGATCGGCATTTTGCGCCCCTTTAGCGCGACCACTAGGGTTTGGGTGGAAAATTGATTTCCCAAAGGCTCGGGCCCTAGGCGGGATAAAAGCGGGTGCTTTGCCGTTGATTTGGTTTGCATTAGGTCCATCGCGCCAAAGCGGCGCGGGTCGTTAAAGGTGACGCGCGCACCATCTTCAAAATCCAAGATCACGTGGTCATGCTTTTGCGCACTCGGGTGGTCGTGGAAAAAAGCGCCCACTTTCGCGCCAGAAATCAACATACGCCCTGACATTCCCAAATGAATAAGCAGCGTCTCACCTGAAGATAGATCGGCTAAAATATATTTTGAGCGCCGCCAAAGTCCCAAGATCCGCGCACCCAAAAGCCGCTGCGCCATATTTTCAGGAAAGGGCCAGCGCAAATCAGAACGGTTGATTTGCGCCTTGGTAATTCTTTGTCCCGTAATGACAGGTGCAAGGCCACGCATAACGGTTTCAACCTCTGGCAATTCAGGCATTGTTTTCTCTTTGGTCAAAGGGGCGCATTGCAGTGTTGCGCAGACACCCTATAAAGAAGGTCACAAAGCAATCCGCAAGAGCATGATGACAAAAGATAACCCCAACACCACCCATTTCGGGTTTCAAACAGTGAATGAGTCTGAAAAATCAGGCCTTGTGCATGGTGTTTTTACACGCGTTGCGAGCAAATATGACATTATGAATGATGTGATGTCGGTTGGTATTCACCGCATTTGGAAAGATGCGATGATGGATTGGCTAGCGCCAAGACCAGATCAAACGCTGTTGGATGTGGCGGGCGGTACGGGGGATGTAGCCTTTCGCTTTTTAAAACGCGCCAATGGCGCACACGCCACCGTTTTGGACATGACCGAATCAATGCTAAAATCTGGCCAAGAAAGAGCCGAGGCCGACCATCTGTCGCAGCGCCTCTCCTGGGTGGTTGGGGATGCGATGGCCTTACCCTTTGCCGACAATAGTTTTGACGTCTACACAATCAGCTTTGGCATTCGCAATGTAACCCGAGTTCCCGACGCCCTATCAGAAGCTTACCGTGTTTTGCGGCCCGGGGGGCGGTTGATGGTATTGGAATTTAGCCAATTACCAAACAATATGCTGCAAAAAGCCTATGATGTTTATTCTTACAATGTGATTCCTTTGATGGGCAAATTGATCGCGCAAGATCGTGACAGTTACCAATATTTGGTGGAATCTATTCGCAAATTCCCCAAGCAAGAAATCTTTGCAGATATGCTTTCTGCTGCAGGTTTTGATCAGGTCAAATATCGCAATCTATCGCTTGGCATTGCCGCCCTTCATTCTGGGTGGAAACTTTAGATGCGCGGGCCCCATAATCTTTGGCGTCTGATCCGAACAGGGGCCACGTTTGAGCGATCAGGCGCGATGGCGCAAGCTTTGAAGGCCCTTAACGCCCCGCCAAGTTTACGCATCGCGGCACATATTTTAGGCTGGCCCTTTAAGCTTTTGGGTCTGCGCGGTGACCTAACACTGCCACCCCTGACGCGCGCCCTAACGGCCCTTGGGCCTGCCTATATTAAATTTGGTCAAATCCTATCGACTCGCCCCGATGTGGTCGGCGAAGAAATGGCCGAACAGCTGAAGTATCTGCAAGACAAATTGCCCCCCTTTTCTATGAAAACCGCGAAAGTGTTGATCGAAAAGGAATTGGGAATCGTTGTGGATGAGGTTTTCTCGGAATTCTCAGAACCCGTGGCCGCCGCGTCAATTGCCCAAGTTCACAAAGCCAAACTGGTCAGCACGGGCGAGTATATGGCCGTGAAAGTTTTACGCCCTGGGATAGAACGGGCATTTCGCAAAGATATTGACGCCTTTTATTTCGCAGCCAGTTTGATTGAGCTTTTGGCCCCCTCCGCACGGCGACTGCGTCCGACAGAAGTGATTAGCCATTTCGAAGGCGTGGTCATGGCAGAACTTGACTTGCGGCTTGAAAGCGCCTCAGCCTCAGAATTTGCACAAAATACAGCACAAGATGCGGGCTTTAGCGTTCCTAAACCCTATTGGACGCTGTGCAGCCGCCAAATCATGACAATGAGCTGGGCCGAGGGTGCCAATATGGCCAATAATGCTGCTATCGACAGCGCTGGGCACAATCGGGCTCTTTTGGGGGAGCGGGTATTGCAGCTTTTTCTAAGCCACGCTTTGCGCGACGGCCTGTTTCACGCCGATATGCACCAAGGCAATCTTAAGGTGGCTCCAAACGGCGATATTATTGCCTTTGATTTTGGAATAATGGGGCGGCTTGATGAATATACACGGCGCGTTTACGCCGAAATTCTGTATGGCTTCATTCGGCGCGACTACCGCCGCGTGGCCGAGGTGCATTTTGAAGCCGGTTATGTGCCCCCCGACCGGGATATAGATGAATTCGCGCGCGCGCTACATGTGGTGGGTGAACCAATTTTTGGCATGGACGCTACCCATATTTCAATGGCGCGACTTTTGGCCTATTTGTTTGAAGTGACCGAACGTTTTGGCATGGCTACCCGGACCGAGCTGATCTTGCTGCAACGCACGATGGTAGTTGTCGAGGGTGTGGCGCGCGGACTTGATCCTAACATCAATATCTGGACAGTGGCCAAACCTGTGGTTGAAGACTATATCAAAACCAACATAGGTCCACGCGCCTTGATGCGCGACTTGCGCAAAACGGCGTTGGTTTTAACCCGATTTGCTCCAAAACTACCCAATCTTGTTGAAGCCATGTTGCAAGCGCAACAAAATCAATCATCGGTACACAAAATCGCCCGTAAACCAAATGCCATCAAGTGGTTTACCCTATGTTCTGCCTTATTTGTAGCGGGTTTGGCTCTGGGCCACTGGCTTTAATAGAACGGCCTTTCAAGAGCTTCTTTTTCCAACTCATACCCTTTTTGATAATCTTTTAAACCATTTTGCGCGCGCCAAAGGCAATAGGCGGCCATGCGGTAATGGAAAAGCAGCTTTAAATCTTGCAGCCGTGCGACCACCAGTTGATCGGGGTAGGCCGCTAAAAATTGGCTGCAATCCTCAGCACTTAAAGTCTGACCGCGATAAAGCATTTGCATGGCCGGAGAGAGAAACATCGCCAAATCCTCAGCAGGGTCACCCAACGCGGGGCATTGCCAATCAATAAACCGGAGCCCCTCTGGCCCCACGATGATATTTCCAGCAACGACATCGGCATGAATCAAATTCGGTGTCTTTAAGCCCAAAACCCGCGTAAATTTCGGCGGCGGCAATATTGGGCCGCTGCATAGAGCAAAAAGGCGCTGCGCCATTTCAAATACGGCCGCTGACCCCGACGGGGCCGCACGAAACATGGTCTCAGGGGCTGAAATTTTATGAAGGCGGCCCAAATGTTGGGCAACAAGCTCGCTGTTTTGGCTCCAAGATTGACCTTCGACGAAATGATAGGCCAGCCAATTGGGACCTGCTGCATATAAGGTCGGAGCCAGATTATGTTGGGCCAAATGCAAAAGAGCACGCGTCTCGGCTATAGGATCATTGGGGAAAAGCAGGCTTTGTACTTGAATATCGAACTGTTTAACGACCACATTACCCACCCGCCACAAGCGATTGGTACGCCCACCAGACAAGCTGCACCATGGGCCTTTTGCTAATTGCCCCACGGCAGACACAACTTGATTTCGCAGGTTTTGCGGGGCCAGGTTTGGCGTTTCAAAAAAAGATGTGGGTTTGATCTGCATGATTAGGCCACAGAATATCCCTGAATGGGGCGCATTGACAACCGTACCTGACCACAAGAAGCCTATGCTCGGCTTTATTTAGGGAGCAAGGGTAGTAGACAAAGATGCACACTACACTACCAGTCAGCGCCTGCGTTAATTTGAATATCGACATTGGTCAAACCAGGGCTGCGCTCGGAACAGAAAAAGTCGACCATTGCCGCAATCTCCGAAGGTTGAACCAAGCGACCTTGTGGATTTGATTTTTCTAATATGGCGCGAGCTTGAGCGTTGGTAATGGTTTTTTTAGAGGCGATACGGTGAATTGCATTTTGCATCATCGGCGTTTCAACCCAAGTTGGGCTCAGTGAAATACATGAAATTCCATTTGGAGCTCCCTCAACTGCTGTGGCTTTTGAAAGACCAATAAGTCCAGCCTTTGATGCGCAGTAGCCAGCATATCCTGCGGCACCCTTTGTGCCGGCCGTGGAGGCTATATTCGCAATGCGCCCCCATTTGGCAAAAATCATATCTGGGAAAACCGCTCGGGTCATACGAAAAGCGCCGGTGAGGTTGACTTCGATCTGATCAAGCCAAGCGGCGTCGGAGTGGTCGTGCAAAAAGGACTCATTAAATATTCCAGCCGCATTCACCAAAATTGCCGGTGGCCCAAATTCCGTGCGTACCTTATCTACAAACTTATTGACTGATTCACCCTGAGCTACATCAAGTTGGTCAACAAAAACTGATGCTCCAAAGTCCTTAGTAATCTGCGCATGCACTTCGGGGTCTAACGCGTGGCGCGCACCTATGGCCACCCTGTGACCACTCATCATCAATGCCTTGGCTACCGAGAGCCCGATACCTGTTGTTCCGCCCGTTACAATTGCCAAACGTTGCATGCTGTTTACCTTATTGAATTGCCTCTATACGGGTAATTTCTCGGAGTGACATTTAATTTGCACGGCATTTTTTGGGCACCGTACTGGATCAACCCTTTTAGTTTTATGGCATGTTTGATTTCTAGTCCATCGAAACGATATTTTGACGGTCAGGCACCCTCGTCCCCAAAACTGAAAAACCTTGATTCCCGCTGCTTAAACGAGCGAGTGGTGCACTCCGCCTTGGCCTAATTGGGGTTCGGTCTCTTGTTTGTGATGCCATAGGCAATCACAGGATGCCTCGTACTGCTAGCAGGGATGCCCTCGTACTGAAGCCAGCCTTGGTCACGGTCCTTCACTTTAATCCTAGGCTTGCTGCTTCCAGAGTGAAGGTTTTTTACTTCGTTTTTAATTGCCTCACTTACTATAACCGCAGCAATTCTTGACCTATAATTTGCATCATGTAATCTAATTTTGTCATGTGCACTTGGTGTGCTCTCAAGCTATACTAACCAGACCTCGCCGAAAGCCCCACGATGACAGATCTCTCGCTCGCGACACCCACAACAAAACCACACCCCCTGCTTTGGCCCGCTTTGATGGCTTTATTAATCCTGGGGTGGAGCTCAGGCTTTGTTGGTATTCGCTATGCCAGTAACGAGGCGAGCGTGGCGTTGCTGTTGTTTTGGCGCACGTTTCTTTCCGGGCTGATCCTCTTGCCGTTCGCTTTATTCTATGGACCCCGAATGCGGCTGCGAGACGCGCTTGAGCAAGCCGGCTTTGGCGTGATGTCCGTATTCCTCTACCTTGGCGGGTTTGCACTTGCGATTGAACAGCGGGTACCGACGGGTTTGGTGGCGTTGATCGCTGATCTTCTACCCCTCGCCATTGCCGCGCTTTCACAGCCAGTTCTGGGCGAGAAGTTGCTTGGGCGGCAGTGGATAGGCACCGCGATTGCGGTCGTGGGGGTGGTCATAGTCACGTATGATAGTCTGGGTTTCGGCACGGCACCGCTTTGGGCCTACGGCGCGACAGTGGGCTCGATGCTGATATTTGCGCTGGCCTCTGTCTTGCAGAAAACGCGACGCATGCAGCACATGCCCGTCCATCAAAGTCTTTGTATCCATACCCTTACCGGCGCGGTTTTGTTTGGTATTTGCACATCGTTTCAGGGAAGTCTTCGCCCCCCAATGACGCAAAACTTTGCCATTGGGATGATCTGGCTAGTTTTTTTGGGCACATTCCTTGCTTACGGCGTCTATTACTCTTGCTTACGACTTTATCCCGCCGCCAAGGTAAGCGCAGCACTCTATCTTAATCCACCTGTTACCATGGTTTGGGCGTGGTTCATGTTTGCGGAACCCCTCAATACTGCAATGCTTGCTGGACTTGTTGTGACACTATTGGGTGTGTGGATGACGTCGGCACGCGGCTTTAACTTTTCCAAGAACGTCTGACAAAACGGCCTTTTTCTGCTTTGGATAACAACCAGTCCGATTCAATCAATATAGGTATCCAACCTTTGTCCTGCTCGCTCATGATGAATTGGTAAAGTCCGCCCGTAAAGCTGTAGGGCACTTTCTGGCGCGCCAACCATGTTTGGCACGCCGACATAGGAAAATATCGCCACATATCTGGGGCGCTTTCCAGACAGTGGGGCAACCCGGTGCAGTGAATATCG
>DPZQ01000119.1 GCA_003536295.1 Rhodobacter sp.
AAATAGGTACTATAATACCTAAACAATTCGACCCCTTTGACGCAAAATTGGTGGCTTTTTAGGGTTTGAGCCTGGTGCGCTTGGTGCGTCTTTTGGACTTGGACCTTGAGGTTTACTCCAATCAACACGCTGGCCTACTTTTTTTAACATCTCAAGCCCACGATCACCGCTGGCCAAAAAGGTCACGTCCAAAGTCCCCGCGTCTAGGCCCGAAAAGGTCAAAGCCTCAGTGGCAGTTTTAGCCAAAGCGGCCTCGGCATTTTGATTTGCATCCACAAAGGCCAAAAGATGGCCCCTGCGCCCTCCCTCATATTCGACGCCTCCCAACAGCGCATAATCGGCCAGCGCGCCGATGCGCGACAGTTTGTGCGTCAGCACGCGCATCAATTCAGCCGGCAAAGCCTGCGGCGGATGAAAAAATTTGGGGCGCCCTTCGTCCTGAGCAGGCTGATGGGCCAGCGTATCCGCCAACCACTGCACCGCCGAGGGAGGCAAAATCATTGCCGAAGCGACCCCAAGGTTGATCCCCAACCCCACGCCCTGCCCCACAAGCGCGGTGGCAATCACCCGACCTGGCAAAGCAGCATACGGGGCAGCGGCACCCGTAAACGCTGACAAGCGCTCTTCAACATCAAAGACCAAAACCAAGGGACCGCCCTCAAGCGCAAAAACCTTTGGGTCTATGTCACTGGCTTTGGGTTCACGCTCTAGTAATACGAACAGTTCAGAATCGGCCAAGGCGTCGTAATAATGCAATCTCAGCCGATCGTCCTCGGGCTTTAGCATCATAGCCAGATAGCTTTGGTCTAGGTCAGTCAAATTTATATCCATGCGCTTTCCTACTCAACCCCTACCACAGGATCAAGCGCTGCTTTGCCCTTGTAATAATTGTACCAACTTGTGGCCACGTGGTCATTTTGCTAAGTATAATTATTGCTTACAATTTGTCCTTTGGGGAATATTTCATGTATCGTGTTACACCCGTCATTCCTCAGATTTCAGCTGCTATGTTAGCCGGCATGGTATTGGGCACCGCTTGGGTCAATCTGTCACCGGAAAGCTATTATGACATGGTAGAGTTTCGACTGATTGACCCACAACTTGCCTTTATACGCGCCCTGCCTTTTGATATAAAACTAATAACTTTTGGTCGGTTCTTGGCGCACAGTGCAACGGCGCTTTTGTTCTTTGTCATCGGTAAAGAGCTTTGGGAATCCGCGCTGTTTCAACGTGGATTTTTGCGCCGCCGTGATATGGGGCTTTGGGCCATAATGTGTTTAGGCGTCTTTTTGGGCGCGCTGGTAACTTGGTGGCTGACGCAAACTAAGGGGCAGATAGAACAAATCACCACCTATGGTTGGAGCGTACCTTTTGGAGGTGACGTGCTTTTGGCCTATATGATGGGGAAGATGATTTTTGGAGGCAAACATCGTGCAATTGAACCTATTTTGGCGATCGCAGGCGTCAGCTCCATTTTAGGGCTGTTATTTATGGTTGCCCTTGATCCGATTGGTGATATCTCATTTTTTTATCTATTTATGACGGGCCTTTGCAGTTTTTTAACATGGCGTTTTTTTGGCCGTTTTGCCCCTTTAGCGCTATCCGAGCGTGATAAGGAAAATGCGAAACATTTAACCCCCTACCTTATTGGGGCCTGCTTTTGCTTTTTGTTTTTTTGGGGTTCGGGGCTGCCGCTTACATTGGGGCTTTTGCCGATCATTCCCGCTATTGCTCACGGTTCCCACGCCTTTGGTCTTTTTTCCATGCCAGAGAGGTTCTTACATGACCCACTAAACCGCATGACCCACTTAATGACCCCACCCCTTGTCATAACTATGGCTCTTTTTGGCCTTACCCAAGGCGGAATCGACTTTCAGGCCTTCAATCAGGTGACCCTTAGCCTGTGGCTTTCTATGATGGTGGGTAAACCATTGGGCATGTTTATTATGGCACTTTTGGCCATATCGTTTGGTTTGGTTGTCCGCCCTTTGGACCTTAGCAAACGCGATTTGGCTTTAATTGCTGTCAGCAGTGCACTGGCCTTCGTGACACCGAGCTTGGTGGCAGATGTCACGCTATTAGGAGGCATTGCCCGCGAAGGCGCTCGTTTAGGCTTTGGCCTGGCGCTGCTGTCCGGATTGGCGTTTGCGCAGATGATCTACATCATGCGCGGAGTGGGTAACCTCCCTCAGGCAAAATAGCCTTCTGGTAAGGAAACCTACCTTGACGTAGCGCGAAACAACCCAAACCACCAAGCCAACTATTTGTTAGTGTATGCCAATCCCAGGCTGACGAATGAGACAAGCCAACCAAAGGGTTTTGAAAAAACCTTCCTTGTTATGTTGATCTTTTCTGCTATTTAGATCGATACTATTTATGACGTCCTCAAATTTTCCAGAATAAGTTTCAGGTTAGGATTTTTATGAAAACGATTGACTGCGCCGGCCTTAAAATTGCCAATGACAAACCACTTTTAGTCATCTCTGGTCCTTGCCAATTGGAAAGCCTAGATCACGCTGAAATGATTGCGGGCAACATGGCGATGGTCTGTCAGGCTGCGGGTGCACAATATGTTTTCAAAGGCAGCTATGACAAGGCCAACCGTAGCTCACTTTCGGGGAAAAGGGGATTAGGCATGATAGCCGGGCTTGAGATATTGGCTAAAATAAGGGCAAGTGGCATTCCAGTGTTAACCGATGTGCATGACGCTGAACAAGCCCAGATTGCGGCGCAATATGTTGATATTATTCAAATTCCAGCGTTTCTC
>DPZQ01000157.1:0-5659 GCA_003536295.1 Rhodobacter sp.
AACCCCCGCTTCATCTTTAAGTTTTTCGATCAGCTCTGCCACCGACCCCACTTTGACGCCCGCTTTTCGCCCTTGAGGTTCTGTAGTTTTTAAAATGCTAAGACGCGGTGTCACATCCACCCCGTACTCAGCGGCAGTTTTTTCATCAAGCTGCTTTTTCTTGGCCTTCATAATATTTGGAAGGCTGGCATAACGGGGTTCATTCAACCGCAGATCCACCGTCACAATGGTTGGCATTTGTACGCGAATGGTTTGCATGCCTCCGTCAATTTCACGGGTCACCACAGCATGATCGCCTTCGACAGCCAATTCCGACGCAAAGGTCGCTTGCGACCAACCCAGTAAAGCCGACAGCATTTGACCGGTTGCGTTCATGTCATTGTCGATGGCTTGTTTGCCACAGATTACAAGGCCTGGCCCCTCATCTTTGACAACGGCGGCCAGAAGTTTGGCCACGGCCAAAGGCTCGATATCGGTGTGCACATCGTCGCAAGCCTCGATCAAGATGGCGCGGTCTGCCCCCATCGCCAAAGCGGTGCGCAGGGTTTCTTGCGATTGTTTGACGCCGATGGATACAACAATCACCTCATCGGCTTTGCCTGCTTCTTTTAGGCGGATCGCCTCTTCCACGGCAATTTCGTCGAAAGGGTTCATCGACATTTTGACATTGGCCAGATCAACGCCCGAACCGTCAGCCTTCACGCGGACTTTTACGTTATAATCGATTACGCGTTTGACAGGGACCAGCACCTTCATCTTTACGCTTCTCCTTCGTTATATATTATGCCCACCTTGGGGCTATTTCTCTTGGTTTAGTAGCTGAAAACGCGCGCAGAAAACAAGCCAAAACCGACTTTACGATGCGGTTACGCGCCTTGGATCTGTGGTCTTGTGAGGCCAGGCACCCATAAAACGTCAGACCGCCCATCGTCATTTGCGATGCGGCCTGCGACAAAAAACCAATCTGACAAACGGTTCAGATAGATCACCGCTTGTGGATTGATATCTTCTACTTGGGCCAATTCCACGGTCAAACGCTCTGCTCGGCGCGAGGTGGTGCGACACAGGTGCATGTGCGCAGCCAATGCACTGCCCCCCGGCAAAATAAAACTGCGCAAAGGTTCAAGGTCGGCGTTCATCACGTCGATTTCCGCCTCCAACCTTGCGACTTGGGCCGCGATGATGCGCAGCGGTGTATAGCCTGCTTCGGTGTCGCGGGCCATGTCGGGACGGCACAGATCAGCTCCCAAATCAAACAGGTCATTTTGAATCCGCTGCAGGGCGCTGTCCACCTGTCCCGTCGCGTGCAGGCGCGCCATACCCAAAGTCGCGTTAGTTTCGTCAACTGTGCCATAGGCGCTGACGCGCAAAGAATGTTTGGCCACGCGCACGCCATTTCCCAAAGCGGTTTCGCCCGCGTCACCTGTTTTCGTATAGATTTTTGATAAAACGACCATCAGTTCCCCCCGGAGCGCAGCCAAGCAAACAACACAATCAACAAGACCGCAAAAGCTTGCGCGCCAACACGGTAGCGCATAAGGCGGTTGGAATGTTTCAACGCAAAGCCCCCCCCTTTGCCAAAAGTGCCAATGCCAGCCATCAATATAACCAAAACCACCAAGACGCTGATCGTAACGATAATTGCAAACGGGTCAGATAACATCATGCGTTCCTTTATAATCCATTGCCCATGTAGCGCTTTGACAGGAAATTGCGATAGAAAAAACCAAAAGCACAAAAGCAGATGCAAGTGTCAGGTGGGTTTTAGCTTTTTTTAAGCAGCCAATCTAAGGCATTTGTCGTTAAAATGCGGCGTGCAACATTCATCAGATAGGTTGGGGTCGTGACAAAATACCGCGCTTTGGGGTTTGGGGCTTCTAGGGCATGGGCCAATTTTTTGCTGACGGCGCGTGCGGGTAGCTCAAACCTGTCGGGTCCTGTGTCACGATAAAGCCGTTCGTGCAGCGTTTCATATTGCTGGGCGCGGGCCGAATTTCTCCAATCGATCCATTTCTCAAAAGGGCCAATGGCATTCTGGCGAATTTTACTAGTGATCGGCCCCGGTTCTATCAAAATCACTTTGATTGGCGTGTCTGACATTTCGATGCGCAAAACGTCGGTCAGCCCTTCCAGCGCGAATTTACTGGCCACGTAGGCACCGCGCCATTTCATGGCCACCAGCCCCAACACGGATGAGCAATTGACAATCCGTCCAAAGCCCTGCGCGCGCATGATGGGGATCACCTGCCGCGTCAGATCATGATAGCCAAAAACATTGGTTTCAAAAACCGCACGCAGCCCTTCGCGTGGCAGATCTTCGGTGGCGCCCGGGCAGGCGAAGGCTCCGTTATTATAAAGCGCATCAAGGCGACCATTGCTGCGCTGTAGCACCTCGGCCAAGGCGGTGGTGATACTGTCCGGGTCTGCGTAATCAAGTACGAAACTGTCCAATCCTTCATCTCGAAGGCGGGCGCAATCGCTGTCTTGGCGGCAGGTGGCAAAGACGCGCCAGCCCCGTGCGGACAAAAAATGCGCTGCATCATAGCCAATGCCAGATGAGCAGCCCGTGATGAGTACAGTTTTTTGGGGGGGCATAGTATATCCTTTAACTGGTTATTGGGCCAAATCCTTTTTGGTTTTGAAGCCTTGATCGGGACAATTTGATTTTTACCTCATTAATATGCAATTGGTTCTAGACCAAGTCTAAACGGCGCATTACACAATATACATGACTAAAATACCTGACAGCCCCAAGATAGGCTCTACGCTCGTCTCAGAATCGTTGCGCCATGCTATTGGTGACCGGTATCTGACGTACGCGCTTTCAACCATTATGCACCGCGCTTTGCCAGATGCGCGCGACGGACTGAAGCCTGTGCATCGGCGCATTCTTTATGCGATGCGCGAGTTGCGTCTGGCACCGACGGGAGGCTTTCGCAAGTCGGCTAAAATCTCGGGCGATGTGATGGGCAACTATCACCCGCATGGGGATGCCGCGATTTATGATGCGATGGCGCGTTTGGCGCAAGATTTCAATATGCGCTATCCGCTGGTTGACGGGCAGGGAAATTTTGGCAATATTGACGGCGATAATCCTGCTGCAGCGCGATATACCGAGGCGCGGTTGACGGCGATTGCTGAAAGCTTGATGGACGGCTTGACTGAAAATGCCGTCGATTTTCGCTCCAATTATGATGGCACTTTGGAAGAACCCGTGGTTATGCCCGCGGCCTTTCCGCATTTGTTGGCCAACGGTTCGTCCGGGATTGCCGTGGGTATGGCCACCAATATTCCACCCCATAACTTGGGCGAATTGATTGACGCGTGCCAAGCCATGATCAAAAATCCCGAGGTCGAAGACGATGCTTTGGTTGAGTTTGTGCTAGGCCCAGATTTTCCAACGGGTGGCGTGATTGTCGAGCCTCGTGGCGCGGTGCTTGATGCTTATCGTACGGGGCGTGGGTCGTTTCGGTTGCGCGCGCGCTGGCAGGTTGAAGATGTGGGCCGTGGCATGTGGCAAGTTGTGGTCACAGAAATTCCCTATCAGGTGCAAAAGTCAAAGCTGATTGAGCGGTTGGCCGAGCTGATCCAAACAAAGAGAATCCCGCTTTTGGCTGATGTTCGCGACGAATCGACCGAAGATGTGCGGCTGATTCTTGAGCCGCGTGCGCGCAATATCGACCCTGATATGTTGATGGGCATGTTATTCAAAAACTCGGACCTCGAAATTCGCTTTAGTTTAAATATGAACGTGCTGATCGATGGGCGCACGCCCAAAGTCTGTTCGCTCAAGCAAGTGCTGCGCGCTTTTTTGGACCACCGCCGTGAGGTTTTGCAACGCCGCGCTCAGCATCGTATCGATAAGATTGCAGCGCGTCTGAATGTGCTTGAAGGCTATATCATTGCCTTTTTGAATTTGGACCGCGTTATTGAGATTATCCGCGCCGAAGATGAGCCAAAGCCCATCATGATGGATGAGTTTGCGCTGAATGATGTGCAGGCCGAAGCAATTTTGAATATGCGCCTGCGCTCACTACGTCGCTTGGAAGAGATGGAGCTGGTGCGTGAGCGTGACGCGCTGACGCTTGAGCGTGCCGATCTTGACGGGCTTTTAGACAGCCAAGCGCGCCAATGGGCCCGCATCTCAGAACAGTTGGCAGCGATAAGTAAACAATTTGGCAAAGCCGCCTTGAACGGAGCCCGCCGCTCAACTTTCGATGAGGCAACGGTTGTAGAGGATGTGCCCTTTGAAGCGATGATTGAACGCGAACCGATTACGGTCATCTGCTCAAAAATGGGCTGGGTGCGCGCGATGAAGGGGCACGCGGCGCTGGATGGGGACGTGAAATTTAAAGATGGCGATGAAAAACGTTTTATTTTCCACGCCGAGACCACCGACAAGATTTTGCTTTTGGGGTCAAACGGGCGGTTTTACACCTTGATTGGCGCAAATTTACCGGGTGGGCGCGGCATGGGAGAACCTGTGCGCCTGATGGTCGATCTGCCCAACGATGCCGAAATTGTGGATATTCTGATCTATCGGTCAGGGTTCAAATATCTGATCGCCTCAACCGCGGGGGATGGGTTCATTGTCCCTTCGGAAGAGCTGGTCGCTCAAACTCGTGCTGGTAAGCAGGTCTTGACCGTCAAAGAAGCTGTGGTTGCAGCGCTGTGCCGTGTTATCGAAGGTGATCAGGTAGCTGTTGTGGGCGAAAATCGTAAATTACTGGTCTTTGCTTTGTCGGATTTGCCCGAAATGGCAAAGGGAAAAGGCGTTCGGCTGCAAAAATATAAAGATGGCGGCCTTTCAGATGCCACGACCTTTGACAGCACCAGGGGCCTGTCTTGGAAAGATCCTGCAGGGCGCACAAGGCTTGAGCTTGATCTGGCCGAATGGACCGCAGCGCGCGCATCGGCTGGCCGCATGGCCCCGCGCGGCTTTCCCCGCGAAAATAAATTTACATAAATCAAACCTTGGACCGCAGTGGCCCAAGATGTTATGAGTGGAGGTGTTGATGCGGTGCGTTTTTTGGCTTGACCGCCTTTGTGATATTGGGTGCATGTGGTGCGGGGATAAATCTGTCATTTTATAGGATGATGCGCTGGGTGAGCGGATAAACCCAACGCCAACGCAGCTGATCATCTGGGAAGGCGAGGCGGCACGCTCGGGTTGGGCTGGTCGCGCATCGCCGATCAACAGATACAAAAATTTACAGAAAATGCAGTAGTTGAGATCGAAAAGTGGATGACCGTGAACCCCCACGTGGTTCACGTCCTCGTAACATTTGGACCACAATTTTTCTGCAAGTTTCAACTGAGGCTTGATTTTTCTTTTCTAGAAAGATATTCGAGCCACGATGCAAAACAGGGTCTTTGACCCCCCAACTTTTAAGGCGATCATCATGGCAAAGGCAAAGTTTGAACGCAATAAACCGCACGTTAACGTCGGCACAATCGGCCACGTTGACCACGGCAAGACGACGTTGACGGCAGCGATCACTAAGTATTTTGGCGAATTCCGCGCCTATGACCAAATCGACGGCGCACCCGAAGAAAAGGCACGTGGGATCACGATTTCGACCGCGCACGTTGAGTATGAGTCAGCAGCGCGCCACTATGCGCACGTTGACTGCCCAGGCCATGCTGACTATGTGAAAAA
>DPZQ01000157.1:5673-6906 GCA_003536295.1 Rhodobacter sp.
GGTTGTGAACGCGGCTGACGGCCCAATGCCACAAACACGCGAGCATATCTTGCTTGGCCGCCAAGTTGGTATTCCCTTCATGGTTGTCTACATGAACAAGGTTGACCAAGTAGATGACGAAGAGCTTCTTGAGCTTGTTGAGATGGAAATCCGCGAACTTCTCTCGAAATACGATTACCCAGGTGATGACATTCCTATCATCCGTGGTTCTGCTTTGCATGCGATGAACGGCACGCGCCCAGAAATTGGCGAAGCTTCGATCCGTGCTTTGATCGAAGCTGTTGACGCTTATATCCCAACACCAGCACGCGCTGTTGACCAGCCTTTCTTGATGCCTGTTGAGGACGTGTTTTCGATCTCAGGTCGTGGGACTGTTGCGACGGGCCGTATTGAGCGTGGCATTGTGAAAGTCGGCGAAGAAGTTGAAATCGTTGGTATTCGCGACAATAAGAAAACCGTCTGCACAGGCGTTGAAATGTTCCGCAAATTGCTTGACCAAGGTGAAGCAGGCGATAACGTTGGTCTGTTGCTGCGCGGCGTTGACCGTGAAGGTATTGAGCGCGGCCAAGTTCTTTGCAAACCTGCGTCGGTTAAACCGCACACAGAGTTTGAAGCAGAAGCCTATATTCTGACCAAAGACGAGGGTGGCCGTCATACGCCATTTTTTGCGAACTACCGTCCGCAATTCTACTTCCGTACAACTGACGTGACGGGTACTGTTGAGCTTCCAGAAGGCACCGAAATGGTTATGCCAGGTGACAACTTGAAATTTAACGTGACTTTGATTGCGCCTATTGCGATGGAAGACAAACTGCGCTTCGCCATTCGCGAAGGTGGCCGCACTGTTGGTGCGGGCGTCGTATCGAAAATCATTAAGTAAACGGAACTGGGCTGGGGTTAGACCCCTCAGCCTAAGCCAAGCCCGAGGGCGATTATATGTCAGGTCAAACCATTCGTATTAGGCTAAAAGCCTTCGACTACCGTGTGTTGGATGCCAGCACGCAGGAAATCGTAAACACTGCAAAGCGGACCGGCGCACAAGTGCGTGGGCCAATTCCGCTTCCGAATAAAATTGAGAAGTTCACCGTTTTGCGTGGGCCCCACATCGACAAAAAATCGCGCGATCAGTGGGAGATCCGGACGCACAAACGTCTTCTCGACATCATAGACCCAACACCCCAAACCGTAGACGCGCTGATGAAGCTTGATCTTGCGGCCGGCGTTGACGTCGAA
>DPZQ01000117.1 GCA_003536295.1 Rhodobacter sp.
CGGGGCCGGGTCGGGCATGGTCTATCTGGCGGGCAAGCAAAGCCACAAGCTAAGTAACGATAAGATGATCGAAGAAATCATTGAACTGGTTCAGGACAAAGCTAAAGCGCTTGAGGCAGCGGCGGCGGCAGAAGCCTCTCTGATCGCCTAGCCTTTGCGCAAGGCCGCAACCATCTCGCGCATATCTTCAAGCGGGACATAACCGCGAAGCATTTGACCGTTTACGATAAATGTAGGTGTACCATTCACTCCCAAAGTTTGGCCCAACCCAACTGAGCGGCTCAAAATATCGGTCACGCTTTCTTCAGCCATTACCGCCGCAATCGCATCCCCGTCAAGGCCTAGTTCCTTGGCAACCGTAACAAGGTTTTCCTTTGTCATCGCCCCTTTAAAGACAAAAAGACCATTATAAATATCCTTATAGGCCGCGTCCCCCTCAGTAAGGCGTGTCGCGATCGCAAAGCGTGAAGCAAGTTCGGACTCGGGACCAAGAATCGGATATTCTTTGACGATATAGCGGATATTGCCGTCAGAAGCGATCAGCTCTGCCACTTCGGAATGGGCCTTGCGGCAATAGCCGCAGCGGTAGTCCATAAACTCAACCAAGGTGATATCACCCGCCAAATTACCCCCCTGCCATGAGGTAGGGTCGTTCACAATAGCGTCATAATTGCTTTCTAGTAGTTGGGTGACGCTTTGGGTGGCATTTTTGGCTTCGCGGGTTTGCAAAACGGCGATGGCTTCCATCAGAACTTCTGGGTTTTCCAGCAAATAGCTGCGTACTTCGGCACGAAAGCCGGCTCGCTCATTATCCGATAACGCGTTGAGTTCAAGCGCGTTTGCTGACAATGCTGGCAAGAAAATTCCCAAAACAAAACCCATAAAAAACGATCGCGCCATTTAATTTCCCTTGCGTAATTTTGCACCAATATGACAGATAATGGTCAGAGGGTCTAGTCACTTGGCGGGCACATCGGTGTGGGAGCTGGTGTATTGATAAATGGGGTTGGTTTGGTACGAATTTTCGCGATGATTGCCTTGAGTTCAGCTCTTATGGTAGTGCCCATTAGTGCACAAGTGGCGTCCGAGCAACCTCTGGCAGGGCTTTTGCAAGGGCGAAGCCAAGTCACGGGCGACGACGCGCGGCTGGTGTTAACGCTTGGGCTCAGTGCCGCTCAGCCTTGGAGTGCGCGCGTTTTGTCCGATCCAGCGCGTCTTTTAATCGATGTGAAAGGGGCGGATTTTTCCCTCCTTGATCTGAGCGATCTTCGTAATATCGCCTTGGGTGAGACGCGTTTTGGGCGTTTTCGTCCCGGATGGGCCCGCCTTGTGGTGACCTTGCGCGACTTTATGACCATTGATGAGGCAGTACTTATCCCCCATACCAAAGGTGCTGATCTGCGGGTGATCTTGAAAAAAGCGACGCCAGAGGCATTTGATAACGCCGCCTCACGGCCTGAACCCGCCTTTTGGATCCAACCTAACATCATCAAAACTATCCGTTTGGGGGAAGATCTGTCTCGCCAAAAGGTGTATAAACCCTCGCTGACACTGGTACTAGACCCTGGTCACGGCGGGCTTGACCCTGGCGCAATTGTCGATGGCACCTCTGAGGCCGAGATGATGCTGGCTTTTGCCTTTGAACTAAAAACCTTGTTCAATGATAAGGGCGTGGAGACGATCATGACAAGGCAAAGCGATGTGTTTGTGCCCCTTGAGGCGCGCTCAAGCATTGCGCGCTTTCATGGGGCGGATGTGTTTTTGTCGCTGCACGCCGACGCGCTGCCCTTGGGGGAGGCGTTGGGAGTTACAATTTACACTATGAATGAAACGGCCTCTGAACAAGCGGCAGCGATGTTGGCCCAGCGTCACGACCGTGATGATATATTGGCTGGCGTTGATCTGGCGGCCCAAGATGAACAGGTCACCAAAGCGCTGATGGCCATGGCCAGGTTGGAAACCATGCCGCGCACAAACAGGCTGGCCCAAGAGATTAAAAAAGGAATCCTTGCCAAGGGACTTGAGATGTATTCGCGCCCAGTGCAATCGGCGGCTTTTTCGGTTTTAAAATCGCCTGATATCCCTTCGGTGTTAATCGAGCTTGGTTTTTTAACCTCAACCACCGACTTTTCGCGGCTCAATGATGTGGTGTGGCGAAGTGCTATGCAAAATGCTTTAGTCGATGCGGTGGTCAGTTGGGCCAAGGACGACCCAAATGTGCAACAATATTTTTCCAGGTAGCTGCTTACTTCGCAAAAATATGTTTTGTGCTTTTGACCTCGGCTGTGGCTGATGTATAAGGGCATCTCAACCTTTTGATTGGGTCAGATGCGGGTCTTATTGTCATTGATTGGCGTGTTTTTCACTGTGGCCACTTTGGGGCTATTTTGTGCCGCCTTGTCGTTAGGGGCCGTGTTTTGGATTTATGGCCGTGACCTGCCCAGCTATCAAAGACTAGCTCTTTACACGCCTCCGACCATTAGCCGTGTTTTTGATGGCGATGGACAGATTTTAGATGAGTTTGCGAAAGAGCGCCGTCTTTACACCCTGATTGAAGATATCCCAGACCTTGTGCGCAATGCCTTTGTGGCGGCCGAGGATCAAAATTTCTATCAGCATCAAGGCTATGATGCGCGCGGCATGGTATCGGCGCTTAAAGATGCGATTGTCTCGCGGGGACGCAATGTGCGTGGCGCCTCGACTATTACCCAGCAGGTGATGAAGAACTTTCTTTTGTCGGGCGACCGTACGGGTGAGCGTAAGATCAAAGAAATTATCTTGGCCACGCGTCTAGAAAAAACTCTCTCGAAAGACAAGATCCTTGAGCTTTACTTGAATGAGATATTCTTGGGACAAAACTCCTATGGGGTTACGGCGGCCGCCCAAACCTATTTCAACAAGACTCTTGATGCTTTGAATGTAGAAGAAGCCGCGGTCTTGGCCTCATTGCCCACGCAGCCTTCAAATTTTCATCCGGTGCGCGGGCGCAAGTTGCTGCTTGATAGGCGCAATTACGTGATAAGGCGAATGTTCGAAGATGGGTACATTACCCAAACCATGCGTGATCAGGCGCTGGAGGCGCCGCTTTTGTCGGTGCAGGCGGGGGATTACACCTCATTTCGTGATGCGATCCCGCCGCGCAGCTATTTTACCGACGAAATCCGCCGCCAACTTTCTGGCAGCTTTGGTGAAGATGAATTTTTTAGCGGCGGCCTGACCATTCGCGCCACCGTCGATCCTGCTTTGCAAGAAACAGCCGCTATAGCACTGCAAGCGGGGCTGGAAGCTTATGACCGCAACAGGGGGCGCTGGCGGGGCACGGGCCTATTCGTGTCATCTGATAAGCTGGCTCAAGACTGGCGTGCTGCTTTGACCGATATAAGTGTGCCGCGCGACATTAAAGATTGGCATGTGGCAGTGGTTTTGTCCCTGACCAAATCCGAGGCTGTAATCGGCATTGACGGTGTTAAAAGCAAAAACGCTGAAACCATTCCCCTGTCTGAGCTGCAATGGGCGCGCAAACTTCTTCCAGAAAATAAGTTAGGACCCAAAGTAACCCGACCCAGTGATTTATTAACTGTGGGTGAAGTTATATTCGTGCGGCGAGTCACCTATAAGGGGGGTGAGTTCAATCATTGGTCACTGCATCAACTCCCCGAGTTGGAAGGGGCTTTTATGGCCATGGACGTCAACACGGGCCGCGTTTTGGCTATGCAGGGCGGTTTTTCTTACCAAACAACCGTGTTTAACCGTGCAACTCAAGCTCTACGCCAACCCGGTTCGGCCTTTAAACCCTTTGTCTATGCTGCGGCGCTTGATAGTGGTTTTACACCCTCAACCGTGGTGGTGGATGCGCCGATCGAGATCAACACTCCCGAAGGGCTTTGGAGTCCGAAAAACTCATCTGATAAATATTTCGGCCCTACGCCTTTGCGCACAGGAATCGAGCAAAGCCGTAATCTGATGACCGTGCGCGTGGCCCAAGAAATTGGCATGGACAGGGTCGCCACCTATGCCGAAAAGTTTGGAGTGTATAGTCCGATGCAGCCCTATTTGGCCAACTCGCTTGGCGCGCAAGAGACCACGCTTTTTAAAGTGGTTGCTGCCTATGCCATGTTCGCCAATGGCGGCGAACGAGTAGAACCGACACTGGTTGATCGGGTGCAAGATCGGTTTGGCACAACCGTTTACCGCCACGATCAGCGCCGCTGCTTAAGCTGCGGCGATGCGCAATTGCCTGTGGGTGAGGCGCCTTTAATTTTCTCGGACCGTGAACGGGTGATGGATGCAATCACCGCTTATCAGCTGACCTCGATGCTGCAAGGCGTACTTACAAGGGGCACCGCGCGATCGATTGTTTTGCCAGTGCCAATCGCTGGTAAAACTGGCACTACCAACGATTCGAAAGATGGTTGGTTTGTTGGCTTCAGCTCAAATATCGTGGCTGGGTGTTATATGGGTTTTGATCAGCCGCGCTCAATGGGCCGGGGAGTTTACGGGGGTGCGCTTTGTGGACCTGCCTTTCAAAGTTTTATGGAACGTGCGATTGCCAAGTTTGGCGGCAGCAATTTTAGGGTGCCGCCAAATGGCTATTTCCTAAATATCGACCGTTTTAGCGGCGCGCGTTTGCCGGATGATGCGGTTGGCGATAATGTGATTGCCGAATATTTTCGTAATGACATTGCCCCTGTCTTTGGTCAGAATGCGCTGGTAGACGGTGGCTTTACGATGGGTAGTAACCTGCCGCTGTTTGTTTTGGGTGAAGGCGATGATGCACTTGAACAAAACTACACCCCAGAAGTGCCAACAGAGCAAGGCGGAGTGGCTCAGCCTGAGACAGCAGATTTTGGCACGTTAAGTTCTGGCGGCCTGTATTAGGGATCATTTGTCTTGCCCGCCGTAGATATTGGCTCTAAAATGCCTTTACGTTCATCTAGTTAGGAAATTCGATATGCGCGCTGAAACGCAATCTCAGGTGGTCGCCATCAAAAAATCAATTGCTCTTTTGGCACAGCGTATGGATCTAGAAACTACTTCGCATCGTATGGAAGAGTTTGATGCTCTAATCGAAAACCCCGAATTGTGGAATGATCCTGCGCGGGCACAAAATCTGATGCGGGAACGTCAAGCGTTGATCGACCAAATCTCGACTTATAGGTTGATTGAGGGCAGTTTAAGAGATAATCTGGATCTTATTGAGTTGGGCGATTCCGAGGGTGACGCTGTCATAGTGGCCGAGGCCGAGTCTTCAATCAAAGCATTAGTTGTGCAAGCCGCTGCCAAAGAGTTAGAGGCTCTTTTGGACGGTGAAGCCGATGCCAATGACACGTTTTTAGAGATTAACGCCGGCGCTGGTGGTACGGAAAGCTGCGACTGGGCCTCAATGCTGGCGCGCATGTACG
>DPZQ01000051.1 GCA_003536295.1 Rhodobacter sp.
CTTTTCTTTATTAAATTCGCAATTTAGCCCCATCGCAGGCGCACCCCGCAAGCTTCCATCAAGATTATAGGTCCAAGCATGATACGGGCACACCAAGGCACGGGCATTTCCTTGACCTTGCATGATCACCGACATGCGATGACGACAGACATTTGAAAGGGCGCGGATTTCGCCGCTGGTATTACGCAGAACCACAATGGGTTCTTGAGCGATGGTTAAAGTTAGATAGTCCCCCACATTGGGCAGGCTTTCTGCTCGCCCCGCGCAGATCCACTCCGCTTTAAACAGATGCTCTTGCTCAAGCCTTAGAAAGTCTTTGTCCGTGTAAACAGCTTTGGGCATCGCAAATGCCCGCTCAAAGGGTACGGATATATTTGCAAGCAGAGCATCTAAAGCGGTTGGTTCATTTTTAGAATGCAAACTGAGGCCCTTTCTGGGGGACGATGCATAAGTTAACGGGTTTGAAAAATCTCTGGGCGCGCGTCAACCCATGCGCCCATGGCTTTGCCCGACGCCGCCACCGCATAAACCGCTGCCATCGAGCGCAAGCCATCTTCTGCGCGCGGGTAAAGATTGGCAGCAAGATCCATGGGTCGGCCCTCTTTTTGGGCTGAGATGGCTTCGGCCAGATCAGAGTAAATGTTGGCGAAAGCCAGGGGCATGCCCTCTGCATGGCCCACTGTGACGCGTGAGGCGCGGTCGGCTTCTGGCGACAGGTTGCCTGCACCGCGTTCAATCACCTGTAAATTGCCATTGAGTGGCATGTAGTAAAGCTGATTTGGTTGTTCTTGCGCCCAGCGCAAACCACCTGTTTCGCCAAAGACTTGCAAAGTCAAACCATGTTGGCGGCCAATCGCTACCGAGCTTGTCCAAAGCCGCCCCACAGCCCCGCCATCCATTCTAAAATTCACCATCGCGTCATCTTCTAATTGACGCGACGCAATGCAAGAAACGATGTCGGCAGACAGTTTTGTAACCTCTTGCCCCGTGACAAAGCTGGCCATGTGCATCGCATGAATGCCACAATCGGCAAATTGTGCTGAGACGCCCGCTTGTGCGGGATCATAGCGCCAGCGGACGCGTGGATTTTCGGCATCTTGTGCGTCGGCATGATGGCCATGGGCAAATTCGGCCTTAACCAGACGCACCGCGCCAATATCGCCTCGTGCCACCATCGCGCGCATATGGCGTACCAATGCATAGCCGGTATAACCGTAATTCACCGCGCAGATTTTGCCGGTTTCTTGGTTTATCCGTAGAATTTCTTCGCCCTCGGACACGGTCATGGTCATGGGTTTTTCGCAAAGCACATGAAAACCTGCTAATAGAAATGCCTTTGTAATGGCAAAATGTGTGGCGTTTGGCGTGGCCACTGTGACTAAATCCAACCTGTCGGGGTGACTTTTCTCACCGTCCAACATCTCTTGCCAGGACCCATAAGCCCGCGCACCAAGTCCTAGGCTTTGTCCATAAAGGCGCCCTTCTTCGGGGCGGTGATCAAGCGCGCCGGCTACAAAGGTGAAGTGACCATCAAGCCCGGCGCTGATGCGGTGCGCTGGTCCTATTTGGCTGCCTTTGCCGCCACCGATCATGCCCCAATTTAATTTTTTCATTTGGCCCTCTTAAAATCCGATTTTTTTCAGGTATGATCGATTGGATGCTGCGTCCGCCAAAGGGTTTGGGTCTAGGGTCGGATCACAATCTTGTTCAACTGTGCACCAGCCCGAAAAACCACTTTCCATCAACAGCGCACGCACGGCTGCAAAATCCACATCGCCCTGACCCAAATTGCAAAAAATTCCTTGCCCGCAAGCCTTATAAAAATTGGTGCGATCGGTCACGGCTTGAGCCTTAACTTTTGGGTCAATATCCTTGAAATGGATGTAAGAGATCCGCCCCATATGGCGGCGCATGAACGCCACAGGGTCAAAACCTGCGTAAGAGTGATGGCCCGTGTCAAAGCAAATCTTTAAAAGGCTTTCATCCACTTCAGACAAAAGCCGCTCGAGTTCGGGTTCAAAATCCATAAATCCTGCTGCGTGGGCGTGAATGCCGACCGTCAGCCCATAATCTAGCGTGCCGATCGTTGCTATCTGGGCCAAGCGGTCCCTAAAGCCGCGCCATTCGTCGGGCGACATTTGCTCAGCTTCCTCTGCGCGCCCAGCCGTAATGGCACGGCGCGGTGAGATTGAGTCGATTAGGACTAAATGTTTCGCCCCATGCGCTACCAACGCTCTGCAGGTGCGGTGAGCGGCTTCTTGCAGTTCATCCCAAGCTGTGGGGTCATGAAATGGACGAAAAACCACGCCACCAATCAAAGCTAGATCACGAAGCGCCAGCGCATCAGACAAGAGCGCGGGGTCTTCGGGCATATAGCCAATGGGGCCAAGCTCAATCCCGCGGTAACCTGCCCTGGCACAGTCTTCCAAAACTGACTGCCAGCTTGGATTGCGTGGGTCGTTTGCAAACTCTACACCCCATGAACAGGGGGCATTGCCTATCTGAATACTCATGTCATGCTCATTATTTACGGGCAACTAAGGCCCAGTTTTTACTTTGGTTTGAAGAAAACGCAGCGTCAATCACCGCTTGGACGGCTAGCCCATCAGAAAAACGTGGCCAAATGGGCAAACTCGTTTCAATGGCGCGCAAAAAGTCGCGCGCTTCGATGATTATTTGATCCTGATAGCCCGTGCCATGGCCTGGGCCCAAGCAAAAGGGCAGGTAATCCGGATGCGCGGGGCCTGTTAGGATTTTGATAAAGCCGCGCTGGGCTTCGGGGCCCTGAGCCTTGTAAAGCCAGAGTGCATTTTGATCCTCTTGATCAAAGCGAATGGCCCCTTTTGTGCCTGTAATTTCATATGTATAGCCCATTTTACGTCCGTGGCTTATGCGGCTAAAATACATTTGTCCCATTGCGCCGTTTTCAAAGCGGCACATCATTTGCCCGTGATCGTCATTATCAACCTCTCCCCCCTCGCGCTGGTGATGGACGGTTTCAATTTCAGCGATCAGGCTTTTGATAGGGCCGATCAGCGCCAGCGCGGCATTAATCATATGGGGAGCTAAATCGCCCATGGTGCCGTTTGCGCGGTCCACTGTGCGCCACGTTGCAGGCTTGGCTGGGTCGGCAAGAAAATCTTCACAATGTTCACCGCGAAACCATGTGATATCGCCAATCACCCCATCGGCCACAAGCTGGCGCGCATATTGGCTGGCGGGGGTGCGAATATAATTATAACCCACCATATTTGCCACTTGCGCCGCTTGCGCTAGCGCGGTCATCTCGCGCGCCTCGTCCAGTGTCGCCCCCATGGGCTTTTCGCAAAAAACGGGTTTTCCAAGGGCAAAGGCCGCGCGCGCAATATCAAGATGGGTGGCTTGCGGCGTTGCGATTACGATGGCTTCTACTTTTGGATCGTTGACTAAGATCCGCCAATCTGTGGTCGAACGTGCAAAGCCGTAGGCTTGTTGATACTGGGTGGCCGTCTCGGGGCGTGCGGTGCAGATCATCTCAAGCTTTGGACGCAGTTTGGTATTAAAAACCGCCCCCACTGCGGCCATAGCAACAGAATGTGCCTTGCCCATATAGCCGCCACCCAAGATGCCGATTCCAATCTGTCCCATTGTGTCCGCCTATATCGCCATTCTCTGCGGGCAAACCTAGCCGCCGTCCTTCAATCTCGCAAGGCCCAAAGCGGGGGCGAATTGACTTGAAGCAGGTGACAAAATTGGATCAAATGGTTAAAAGAGCGAAAGGGCAGGCTTTTGCTCAATGGTTGGAGGCTAAAGACATTTTGTGAGCAAAGATTTGCAGCTTTCGCGCGCGTTGGCGGGCGGATCTTTTTTGGTGATGGGTCGGGCTGGTATGGATTTGATGCCAAAGCCCGATGGCACCGCGATCGAAGAAGCCAGCAACTTTTGGGCTGATTTGGGCGGCTCTGCAGCCAATGTTGCAGTGGGGCTGGTGCGCCAAGGAGCACGAGCGGCACTGTTGACCAGCCTTTCGGATGACGCTGTGGGGCGCTTTTGCTTGCAGCGCTTGCGCCATTACGGCGTACAAATCGAGCATGTAGCTCAAAAAAAGGGTGAACAGCGCAGCTCACTTGCCCTCTCTGAAACGCGCCTTACTGAGCATCAAACTGTTATTTATCGCAATAATGCGGCTGATTTTCACATGGATATAGACCAAGTGCGGGCTCTGGATTTCACGCGCTTTGATGCTTTGGTCACAGCGGGCACCGTTTTTGCGGCCGAGCCGTCGCGCGCGGCTAGTTTTTATGCCTTTGAAAAAGC
>DPZQ01000154.1 GCA_003536295.1 Rhodobacter sp.
CCATTTGCACCGGGGACTTGGTGTCAAGCAATCTTGTGAGCCTTAGGTATGCGATATGCTTTATTCTGTTACCCTCAGCGCAAAGTGTTTTTCTATTATAAATATGAATATTCAGCCAGCACAGCCTGGTCAATCTATGCAAGTGACGTCGCATTTATTAGAAGCTGGTCAGGGGGAAATTTGATCACCTATTTAGCCTCTTACGACAGTCACAAAAGTACTCAGATGCCCCACCCCTGTGGGTAGGTCGATGTGCCCGTCCGCTAGCTGCCCTATTAGCCGGTGCCAACCGAAGTTTCATGCAGATAACGTTTGTCGCAATAGCCACATTCCACATATCCCTTGTTTTGGGGGATCACCAACCACACACGCGGATGGCCCAAAGCCCCTTCGCCACCGTCACAGGAAACTTTCCAGGTGGCGATAATTTCTGTTTCGGGAGCTTCATGTGGCATGGAATTTCCTTTTGGGACGATGTTAGGATCTTTTATCTAGCCCATCCCCGCCGAGCAAGCGAAAGCGCAATGAGGGAGGCTAAGCTTCAAACTCTTTTTCTAAACAGAGCGCAAAAAATTGGCCCGACGACCAAATGCCAAACCAATCTTGCCCTTGATGGGCGACGATTTGGCCCTTTTCGGCCATGCGGTAATAGGTTTTGCGGTCGATACGCGCCTCTAATCCTGCGCGCACCATTACATATGG
Organism: Rhodobacter sp.; assembly: GCA_003536295.1. Lineage (GTDB taxonomy): Bacteria > Pseudomonadota > Alphaproteobacteria > Rhodobacterales > Rhodobacteraceae > UBA10365. The sequence continues at coordinate 703 of DPZQ01000154.1, forward strand.
GCGCGGTTCTTTGGTGGTAGGATCATAGCTGATTCGGATTTGATGGGCAGCGCTTGCGGTGACGCGATCGCCGACATGGGTTTCAAAGGTGAGCTCTTGGTTTTGGCAAGCGCCTGTGACATGGAGATCGATGGCGATAAAGGGCGCATCCTCAACCGTGATGCCCACTTTTTCAACGGGTGTAACCAAAAAGAATTTATTATCCTCGCGCTTGAGAATGGATGAGAAAAGCTTGACCATCCCGGCCCGCCCGATGGGCGAGCCTTGGTAAAACCAAGTGCCATCTTGCGCTATGCGCATGTCAATATCGCCGCAAAAGGGTGGGTTCCACAGATGCACAGGCGCAGGCCCTTTGTGTGCACCCTTTTGAGTCTTTTGCGCCAATGTCAAAACATTTTCGAATGGAGGTTTCACAATCATGTGTGATCTTGGCCTGATTGTTATTTGTCTCGCAAGGCTAAACTTGTTTAAATGACTTACGCTTTCAAAGGATGTGCCAATGCCAAAAGACCTTGCCGTACAAATAAATGATGCCGTTGCCTTGTTAGGTAAGGCTAAAGCCAGCATCAATGTGCATTTCTTAGGCCAAGAGAGGATGATCGAGTCGATTTTGACCATGATCTTATCGGTGGGAAGTATGGGCTTTTGGTGGGTTTTGTGAGTTTTGGCAAGGCCCGTTTGGTTGACTGTTTATCACATGTGCTGGGGCTGCAGGGCAACGCTGTGCAATTCACGGCCTATAGGGTGCCGTCAGATATTTTATGCTCTGACGTGCTTGAACAGTCGCAAAACGGCACCCGTCAGTTTTGCTTTTTAGAGGGCCTATTTTTGTCAACTGTTGCCGGCAGATGGGATAAACCGCGCTGCACAGAGCGATTCTTTTTTAAATCAATCGGTGCGATCGCAGCCCTTGATCAGTGCTTGGGTTTATGTGCTGATGGCCCTTGAGATTAGTCTTCTTGTGTGGCTGATTGAAGCGCGTGGACGTTAGACCCAAGGCATCTACAGACGTTTATTCGCTTTAAAGGGTGCGTTTCAGCATCACTGTGCGCGACTCTGACGCAAATTCCCGCCGCAATACGATGATGTTCGTAATGACGGTGCTAGCGATCAAAGCCTCGGGGCCAAAGATCCAGCCCAAGGCTCCGAGCGCATAATAAACAGAACGTAGGCCGCGGTTAAAACTGCGAGCAGCAGTGATATTGATTTCGGCCGCCTGCTCGGCGCGGTGAAAAGCCAGCGGGTCTTTTTGGTCATTTGGAACAGCGGCCATCAAAATGGCGCAATAACCAAATAGTCGACTGGCCCAAACAAATTTCAAAAACGCATTGGCTAAAAACAAAAGGACCAAGATCATCTTAATCTCAATTTCGGCTAATCGGGTGGTCAGCTCAAAATCTTGGGCCAAGCCCATCATCTGGTCAGAATTGCCCAAAACCGCCAATCCACCCCCAAGCGCCAACATGGATGCCGAGGCGAAAAAGGCCGTGGCCTGGCGCAAACTGTCAATCACCGTGGCGTCAAATATACGGGGCTGACGGGTCACGAATTCACGCATCCATTCACGGCGGTACTCACTCATCAGCTCAGAGACAGATATGCGGCTTAAGGGTGGATGCTCAATTAAATAGCTTGTGATAAGCCATGAGAGCAAAAGACCTGCCAAAGCGATATAATTAAAAATATCGAAACTAAACTTAAAATCTGTAAAATTCATTGCAGCTTGACCTTTTCTTCTCTGTCTAACGAATAAACTTTCATCTTGCTATGGGACCAAATTGGTTATATTAATTTACCGCTTTTAGGGGGGTGTGTGGGTCATGGAAATGCCAAAAGCAAACCAAATGATTATAGACGCCAAGCCCAGTATAGTAGCGGGATTGGCCCAATTGTTGCCAAAAGACGCGGTTCTACACTATTTAAACGACACGCGCCCCTATGAATGCGATGCTTTGGCGGCTTATGCGTGCCAACCTTTGGCTGTTGTCTTGCCCCGCACCACTGAACAGGTAGCGGCGGTTTTACGTTTTTGCCATGCGCATGCGATTCCCGTTGTGCCGCGCGGTGCGGGCACTAGTTTGGCGGGGGGCTCTTTGCCCACTGCTGACAGTGTTGTATTAAGCGTGGCACGCATGGTTGACGTGCTTGAGACAGATTATCCAAATCGCTTTATCCGCGTGCAAACGGGGCGCACCAATGTAAGCGTCACCGCAGCCGTCGAGGATGAGGGGTTTTTCTACGCCCCCGACCCATCAAGCCAATTGGCCTGTGCGATTGCGGGCAATATCGCGATGAATTCGGGGGGTGCGCATTGTTTGAAATATGGGGTGACCACGAATAATCTTTTGGGCGTGACCTTGGTGCAAATGGACGGCACGATCATACAAATCGGCGGCGCCTATATGGATTCGGGTGGCCTTGATCTTTTGGGGCTGATCTGCGGCTCTGAAGGGCAGCTTGGTATCGTGACCGAAGCCACCTTGCGCATTTTGCCAAAACCTGAAGGCGCGCGTCCCGTTCTCATCGGATTTGATGCGAATGAGGTGGCGGGAGCCTGTGTCTCTGACATTATTAAAGCGGGCATTTTGCCTGTTGCCATCGAGTTTATGGATCGCCCCTGCATCGTGGCTACCGAAGATTTCGCCAAAGCTGGCTATCCCGATTGTGAGGCATTGCTGATTGTCGAGGTAGAAGGGTCGGACAATGAAATTGATCTGCAGCTGGCCTTGATTAAAGAGATCGCCATGCGCCACAATCCGGTTGCTTTTCGCGAAAGCAAATCCGCAGAAGAAAGCCAAAAAATCTGGCTGGGCCGTAAATCTGCTTTTGGCGCGATGGGGAATATTGCCGATTATATGTGTTTAGACGGAACGATCCCAGTTTCTGCGCTGCCTCTGGTGCTCCGCCGCATTGGTGAATTAAGCCAGCATTACGGGCTTGGGGTTGCCAATGTCTTTCACGCGGGTGATGGTAATATGCATCCTTTGATCCTTTATAATGCCAACAAACCTGGCGATCTTGAACTTTGCGAAGCCTTTGGAAATGATATTTTGCGCCTTTGTGTTGAAGTGGGTGGTTGTCTGACGGGCGAGCATGGTGTGGGCGTGGAAAAGCGCGATCTTATGACGGTGCAATTCGCGCCTGCCGATTTAGAAGCGCAGTTGAATGTAAAAGATGTGTTTGATCCGAAATGGCTTTTGAATGCCGCCAAGGTCTTTCCTCTTGATGTCTCGGCCTCACGCCGTGCGACCTCTGTTTAAAGGAACAAAAATGCGCCCTCAAAATGAAGCTGAGCTGGCTCAGATTTTGGTCGAAGCCCAATTACCTGTTGAGATTATCGGCGGGGGCACCCGCGCGATTGGTGATGTGGTCGCGGGGGCTACACCACTTTACACAGATGGGTTTGCAGGCATCGAGCTTTATGAACCGGGAGCGCTGACCTTGGTCGCGGGTGCGGGGAGTTTGCTCAGTGATATAAATGACCAGTTGGCTGTCGAAAAGCAACGTCTGCCGTTTGAGGCCCCAGACTACGCCGCTGTTTTAGGGCGCGAGGGGCGCTCGACTTTGGGCGGGGTTGTGGCGTGCAATGCCGCAGGCCCTAGGCGCGTGCAAGCGGGGGCGTGTCGCGACAGCATGATAGGCGTGCGCTTTGTCGATGGGGCGGGGACCATAGTGAAAAATGGTGGGCGCGTGATGAAGAATGTCACGGGACTTGATTTGGTTAAGTTGATGGCGGGCAGCCACGGTACTTTGGGGGTTTTGACGCAAGTTGCCTTTAAGCTTTTGCCCGTGCCCGAAGCTAGCCGCACCCTTTTTTTTGATGGCCAAGACCCAGCAACCGCAGTGTCGCTGATGGCGGCGGCACTCGGCTCACCCTATGAGGTGACTGCAGCCTCTTTTCGCCCGCAGTCGGGTACGGTCTTGCGCGTTGAAGGGTTTGACGCGGCGGTCAAATACCGCGCATCTGCGCTTGCAAAACATCTTAAATTCTACGGTCAGGCGCAGATTTCTGAGAACAGCCTAAGTGTTTGGGCCGATATTCGCGACCTGAAACCCTTTGTTGGGCAGACGGGCGACCTGTGGCGTGTGAGTGTGAAACCCTCGGACGCAGCGGGTATTTTGGCCAAAGCTGCCCCACTTGATTATATGCTGGATTGGGGCGGTGGGCTTTTGTGGCTGTTGTTGCCCGAAAACACTGATTTACGCCTACTTTTGGGCACGTTTGAGGGGCACGCCACCCTGTTTCGCGGCAAAGGCGGTGGCGCGCCTAGCTTTCAACCGCAATCCCCCGCTATCATAACCTTAACCCAAGGGCTGCGCGCGAAATTTGATCCAAAAGCCATTCTAAACAAGGGACGTATGGGCTAATGCAAACTTTATTTACCCCAACGCAGCTAGAAAATCCAAAATTGGCCGAGGCCAATAAAATTTTGCGATCATGCGTACATTGTGGATTTTGCACTGCCACTTGCCCAAGCTATCAAGTCCTAGGAGATGAAGCCGACAGCCCTCGCGGCCGCATTTACGCCATCAAAGAAATGCTTGAAACGGGCCGCCCTGCCGATAAGCAAACGGTCACCCATATTGATCGCTGCCTGTCGTGCTTGGCGTGCATGACCACCTGCCCCTCGGGGGTGAATTATATGCATCTGATTGATCAGGCACGCGAATATGTCGAGCAGACCTATAAGCGCCCGCTGATGGATAAAATGTTGCGGTCGGTTTTGGCTTTTATCCTACCTTATCCTGCACGGTTTCGCCTTGCGCTTTATTGCGCGCGGATGATGCGGCCCTTGGCTTTTGTGATGCCAGATCGTCGCTTGCGCGCCATGATTGAGCTGGCCCCTAAATCGATCCCAAAGGCCAGCCTTAGTGATCATCCTCAATCGTTTGCGCCTATGGACGGACCTGCAAAATACCGCGTGGCGTTGCTCACAGGTTGCGCGCAAAAGGTACTTGATCCAAAGATCAACGACGCGACCATCCGCATTTTGACTCGGCTGGGCTGCGAGGTGGTTATCGCGGGCGGCATGGGCTGTTGTGGAGCGCTGCGTCATCATATGGGCAAGGGCGACGGTGCGCGCGAACAGGCGGCCGAGAATATTGACGCTTGGCTGGGGGTTAAACACCAAGGTGGGCTTGATGCAGTGATTATCAACACCTCGGGCTGCGGCACGACCGTCAAGGAATATGGCCATCTATTCACGGGCCACTCCCGCGCTGCCGAGGCTGCTGAAATCTCGGGGTTGGCTTGCGATATCACCGAGTTTCTACGCAAAATTGGTCTGCCCGAAGGTGCGCGAAAATCAGTGCGCGTAGCCTATCATGCGGCTTGCTCTTTACAACATGGGCAAAAGATTAAAGATGCTCCTAAAGATCTTCTGAAAAGGGTGGGCTTTGAAGTGGTCCAGCCCAAGGACAGCCATTTGTGCTGTGGCTCCGCGGGCACATACAACATGTTGCAGCCTGAAATTTCGGGAGAATTGCGATTACGCAAACAAGAAAGTTTGGTTGCCTGCAAGGCCGATGTGATTGCGGCAGGTAATTTGGGCTGCATGACGCAGATTGCCCATGACAGTGATTTGAGGGTGGTACACACTGTTGAATTGTTAGATTGGGCACTGGGTGGGCCGCGCCCCGAAGGTTTTCCCGCCAGCCCTTGAAATCCAAAATAGCACTTCTTAATTGTGATGAAGCGGGCGCCATTTTGGGCCCGTTTTACTGCCCGTCCCCGTCGGAGGGCTTCACATCGCTTTAGGAGGATGTATGCGTAACTTTGATTTCACCCCGCTTTACCGTGCTACAGTTGGCTTTGACCGTTTGGCCGATTTGATGGACCGCACGCTGACAGCGCAGGTCGTTCAGCCTGGCTTTCCACCCTATAATATTGAAAAAAAAAGTGATGATGCCTATCGTATTTCCATCGCTGTTGCAGGATTTGCGTCCGATGATCTAAGCGTCGAGGTCAAAGATGCCACGCTTTATGTGACCGCGGGCAAGTCTGAAGAAGATAGCGCAAAAACCTTTTTGCATCGTGGCATTGCCACTCGCGCATTCGAGCGTCGCTTTGCCCTAGCGGATCATGTCAAGGTGCAAGGCGCCGCCCATGAGCATGGTATGCTGCACATTGACCTTTTGCGTGAAACACCCGAGGCGCTTAAACCTAGACGCATCGAAATCACCAATGCGCAAACCGCGCGCCATCCGGTGATCGAGGGTGCGGCCAACGCCGCAGCCTAATCCAAAAAAACAAGGGGGCGCATCACGCGCCCCCTTGTTTGGCCTATAAGTTGGTCTATCAGATCGAAAGGCAGATATATTTCAGCTCAAGATAATCTTCCATACCGTGGTGGCTGCCTTCGCGGCCAAGGCCCGATTGTTTGACACCACCAAAAGGCGCCACCTCGGTTGAGATAATGCCTGTATTCACGCCAATGATGCCATATTCCAAGGCCTCTTGCACCCGGGTTATCAGGCCAATGTCGCGCGCGTAGAAATAGCTGGCCAGACCAAAGATGGTATCATTTGCTTTGGCCACAACCTCTGCTTCTGTTTCGAATTTGAAGAGGGGTGCCAGCGGGCCAAAGGTTTCCTCGTTGGTTACAATCATTTGGGATGTGACATCTGTTATCACAGTTGGTTCAAAAAAGCTGCCCCCCAAAGCGTGGCGCTTGCCACCCGTGACGAGTTTCCCGCCTTTTGCCAAAGCGTCTGCAATATGTTCTTCGACCTTATTGACCGCATCCATATTGACCAAAGGGCCTGTGGTGGTACCGTCAGAGAGGCCGTCGCCTACATTCAACTTGGCAACCGCCGCCGATAACTTGGCCGCAAACGCGTCATAAACGCCCGATTGCACATAGATGCGATTGGCGCAGACGCAGGTTTGACCATTGTTGCGGAATTTCGATGCCATCGCCCCATCAACTGCCGCATCCAAATCTGCGTCGTTAAATACGATGAACGGTGCATTGCCGCCCAGCTCCATCGAGCATTTCATTACCTGATCGGCCGCTTGGCGCAGCAAAATGCGCCCGACCTCAGTTGAGCCCGTAAACGTCAATTTTCGTACGATAGGATTTTCACAAAATTCTTTGCCAATGTCTGACGAGCGGCTTGACGGCACAACCGACAAAAGCCCCGCAGGCAAGCCTGCGCGTTCCGCCAGAACCGCCAAAGCAAGGGCCGACAAGGGGGTTTCTGCAGCAGGGCGCGCCACAAACGCACAGCCAACCGCCAAAGCTGGCCCACATTTGCGGGTAATCATCGCATTTGGAAAGTTCCATGGCGTGATCGAGCCAACAACCCCGATAGGCTGTTTGAGAACTGAGATACGTTTATCCGCCATATGGCCTGGAATGATTTCACCGTAAACGCGTTTTGCCTCTTCTGAGAACCACTCGATAAACGACGCGCCATAGGCAATTTCGCCCTTGGCCTCGGCAAAGGGTTTTCCCATTTCGGCGGTTAGGATTCGTGCCAAATCATCTTGATTTTGCATCATTAAATTGAACCAAGCGCGCAGAATATTCGCGCGCTCTTTTGCGGGGCGTGCGGCCCAAAGCTTTTGTGCAACGGCAGCCGCATCAATCGCGCGCTTTGTCTCGGCGCGGCTAAGATCGGCGACATGGCAAATCACATCGCCGCGCGCGGGATTGTAGACGGCAAAGGTTTGGCCGTCGTCAGCATCAATCCATTGGCCTGCGACATAGGCTTTGGTCGCCAAAAGGCTAGGATCTTTTAAAAGAGAGGATAAATTGGTTGCAGTATCATGCATGATGGGCTCCATTTAACGTTGCGTAACAAATGCACAAGCGGCACCCAAATGTCCAGCACATCAATGAAAGGAAGCCCTATGGATATGGATTCTGCCTATCAAAATGGCACCTTCATCAAGGATGCAGACGGATATATGCCCCACTGACAGGCCAAGGCGCAGGCTTTCCGCGCGGCATAAGGATTACGGATGGGGCAGCTTACCTCGGATCTTGGGGGGAGTATTGATGTTTTTTACCCCAAAGGTCAGGTGCGCGGTTAGTTCGTGTTCATTCATGGTGGCTATTGGATGAGATTCCCCCCCCGCGACTTTTCGCATTTGGCCCAAGGGGCGCTGGCGCGAGGCTGAGCGGTCGCGATGCCCTTTTACACATTGGCCCCTGCAGTCGGTTTGGGGCAAATGGCGCCTGAGACAGAGGCGGCGCTGTAAGCGCTTTTGGGCTTTATTGAGGTGCCTTTGGTCGTGTCGGGCCATTCTGCTGGGAGGCATTTGGCTGCGCGTATGGCTTGCGCAGATATTGCGGTGCCCATCAAGTGCGTGGTGCCCATCTCACCGCTGCGCGATCTGACCCCTATTGCCCAAACGCAGATGAACCAAAACCTTGGGCTAAGCGTGGAAGATGTCCGCCAACAAAGCCCGACACTTTTGCCGAAACGCTCCGAAGTTGAGGCCCATATTTGGGTGGGTGGTGCTGAGCGGGTCCGCCTTTTTATGGCACGCTAGGCTCCTGAGTGAGGCTTGGGACTGCCCGTGGTCGGTTTTAAAGGACCGCCATCATTTTGATGTTATTGACGGGCTTTGTGATCCGCACTCAGAACTGATGCGCCATTGATTGGATTAGGATTTATTTATGGGGATTTTTTTGAAAATATCAAATGAAAACAATACCAAACCTGCCCAAATCAACCCAAAGGCCATCAAGCGCCCAAGCCCCAAAGGTTCATGAAAAACAAATACCGCCATCAGAAAAATCATCGACGGCACACTATATTGTAAAAACCCGTTGGTCGACATGCGCAAATGTTTGGCCCCGTTGCCATAAAGTAAAAGCGGCACTGCGGTGATCACGCCACAACCCAAAAGAAGCGCAGTTTCCAGCCCGTTACCGATCATGAAATGGGTCTGATCGGTAACGTACAAGTAGGCCATATAGCCAAGGGCTACGGGCATCAAAAGCAAGATCTCAAGAAAGAATCCTTGGTTTGGGCCGACGGGCAATGATTTTTTTAAATAGGCATAGGTGCCAAAGGTTAAGGGCAGGCCCAGCGACAACAGCGGCAGGCGCCCCGCCTCATAAGTTAGGATCAGCACGGCCAAAACCGCCATCGAAATGGCCAGCTGTTGACGGCGGGTCAAACGCTCCCCCAATAAAACGGCCCCTAAAAACACCGAGAAAAGTGGGTTAATATAATAGCCCAAGGCGGCATCTAGTGCGTGATCGTTCGCTATCGCCCAGACATAAATCCCCCAATTCACCGAGATTAGTGCCGCCGTCAAACCTGCCATGGCCAAGGTTTTTGGGGTGCGGAAAGCTTGCATCAGCTCTTTCGTGCGGCCTGTAATCAAAATCACCAAAGCTGCAATGGGCAAAGACCAAATGACGCGGTGCACCAAAATCTCAAGTGCGGGCACATTGGCCAAAGCCTTCATATAAAGGGGCATGATGCCCCAGAGCGCATAGGCACTCATGGCAAAGGCAAAGCCGCGGCGGCTGTCGTTGTTTTCGGGACGGTCTTGTTGCAAAGCCATGCACTCACTCACTGGATGATGATCTGCTAGGCGCAAAAGGGGTGCTGCGCAATCCTATTCACAAGTGTGTGCTACTTTGGCAAGCACTTGCCCGCAATCCAAACATCTTGCACAGCGCGGTCGTCGCCCATCATGATGGTTGGAAAAACGGCCGACCAAATGTCACTCGCCCGCGCGCTGGCCTGGGCAATGGCGGGGGTTGAGGCCAGATCCAGCACCACAAAATCAGCCTCGAGCCCTAAGGCTATATTGCCGATTTGATGGTCTGCACTCAGTGCGCGGGCCGATCCTTGGGTTGCCAGCCACAAAAGCTCTGACGGATGAAGGGCGGTGCCGCGAAGTTGCGAAATTTCATAGGCGGCTGCCATTGTGCGCAACATCGAAAAAGACGACCCACCCCCCGTATCGGTTGCAAGGCCCAAGCGCAGACCCAAACTCTTAAGCCCCACCAGATCAAAAAGACCCGAGCCAATAAAACTGTTTGAGGTGGGGCAATGCACTAGAGCCGCCCCGGTTTCCACAAGCCGCGCCTTTTCTCGCTCGGTCAAATGGATGGCATGGCCAAACAATGCCCCGCGTCCCAAAAGCCCGTGGTGCTCATACACGTCTAGATAGTCGCGCGCCTGTGGGTACAGATCGGCCACCCAAGCCACCTCGTCGGGTTGCTCGCTGAGGTGGGTTTGCATCAAACAATCGGGATGTTCAGCCCAAAGCGCGCCAAGGGCTGATAGCTGCTCGGGGGATGAGGTAGGGGCAAAACGCGGGGTGATCACATAAGACAGGCGCGCTTGCCCATGCCACTTTTGCAACAGCGCCTTTGACTGGTCATAGGCGGACTGCGCCGTGTCGCGGAGCCCGTAGGGGGCATTTTTATCCATGCAGGTTTTGCCAGCCCAAGCTCGCAGGCCAAGGGTGCGGGCTTGCGTGAAGAAAGCATCGACCGATTGGGTATGGATCGTGGCATAAGAACAGGCCGAGGTGGTGCCATGCGATAGCGCCAAGGAAAAATAGCGCGCAGCGATCATATCTGCATAAGCGGGGTCGTTTAGGCGCATCTCTTCTGGAAACGTATAATCGTTCAACCAGTCAATCAGCCTTTTGCCCCAGCTGGCGATGATTGCAGTTTGGGGGAAATGCACATGGGCATCGACAAACCCCGCCATCACCAAGGATTCACCATAAGACTTAAGCGGCGCTTGAGGTGCGTGCGCTTTAAGAGCTGCTAAACTGCCCAGTCCTACGATCTTGCCACCTTCGACCAAGACTGCATCGTGAATTTTGGCAGCCGTCGGTCCTGCCAGAAATGGATCGTGTTCAAACGACAGAATACGGCCTGTTATAAGTTGCGCCATGGTGCCCCTTTTTTCCTAAATATCAGATATGTTGATCATAGTTTTCGCACCATTTGCACCGCAAAGGCTGTTTATTTGCATTTCTTTTCGCTAAGAAGGGGCAGATTTATGGAGGCCTTATGTCAGATTTTGAAACAGATGTCTCTGCCAATTCCGAAGGTGGGTTTGATCCGCGCCGCATTTCTTTGGTACGCCAAGCCTTGGGGCAGGGCGATGCAGGCCAACTAACAACCCTGTTAGATCCGCTGCATGCCGCCGATATTGCCGATATTATTGAGCAACTGAGCAGCTTTGATCGGCGCAAGCTCATTGATGTTTGGTACGGCGAAATTGACGGAGACATTCTGTCGGAAATTGACGAATCGATCCGCGAAGAAGTGATCGGCTATTTGCCTCGCCATATTTTGACCGACGCGGTGCGGGAACTGGATACCGATGACGTTGTCGATATTCTAGAAGATCTAGAAGAGCCGCAGCAGGCGATCATTCTAGGGGCGCTGACCGACGCAGACCGCGCCGCGGTCGAGCAAGCCTTGGCCTTTCCAGACTATTCCGCTGGTCGTTTGATGCAGCGCGAAGTCGTGGTGGCGCCATTACATTGGACAGTGGGCGAAACAATCGACTTTTTGCGTAATGCCGATCATTTGCCAGATCAATTTTACCATGTAATTTTGGTCGACCCGCGCATGAAACCGCAGGGCTATGTTTCACTGGGGCGGCTTTTGGCAGCGGCGAGGGCAACGCAATTGCGCGCCTTGGCAGAGGACAGCTACCGTACAGTGCGTGGTGCCACGCCCGAAGCCGATGTGGCTTATTTATTCACCCAATATCACTTAATTTCCTGCCCCGTTGTTGATGCAGACGACCGCTTGGTCGGTGTCATTACGATTGATGACGCGATGAATGTTCTGGATGAAGAGCATGAGGAAGATATGTTGCTTTTGGCCGGTGTGGGTGAGGAAAGCTCAATCTCGGACGGGGTGTTCGAGACGGTACGCCAGCGCTTTCCGTGGCTATTTGTCAATTTGCTGGCTGCCAACCTTTCGGCCTTGGTCATAGCACAATTCCAAAGCACTATTGCGGTTTTTTTAGCGCTTGCGGCCTTGTTGCCGATCGTGGCCTCGATGGGTGGGAATGCTGGCACGCAGTCTCTAACGGTGGCGGTGCGGGCCTTGGCCACGCGCGATCTCACTGCAACAAACGCCATGCGGGTTGTTCGCCGTGAGGCGGCGGTTGGTTTGATTAATGGCATGGGCTTTGCACTGATGATGGCGCTGGTAGGTTGGTATTTTTACGATTCTCTGGCGCTGGGCGGGGTGATTGCTGTTGCGATGGTGGTTAATCTTTTGATTGCAGCGCTGGCGGGGGTTTTGGTGCCTTTGATCTTTGTGCGCTTTGGCATGGACCCTGCAGTATCGTCAGGCACATTTGTGACCACGCTGACCGATCTTTTTGGCTTCTTCACCTTTTTGGGTCTGGCGAGTTTGGTGCTGATGTGAGCTATCTCTCCAAGATCAAGGCTGATGTGCGCAAGGCGGCCTTTGCCACCCGTAAGGCGGCATTCACTAGGGGGCAGGGGCAAGCAGCCGAACTTTTAGCCGATTATTTGGCTCCGTATAGCGGTGATGTTTTGGGCGCCTATATGCCAATTTTAAGTGAAGCAAACCCGTTGGCCGCGATGAAGGCTCACCAAGGCCCCGTCTGTGTGCCGGTGATTATTGGGGCGGGGCAGGCGCTACGGTTTCGAGAATGGACGCCCGAATGCCCGATGGTTGTGGGCGAATTTGGCGCGCTGATCCCACAAGAGGGTGCTTGGTTGGAGCCCGAGCTTTTGATCGTGCCCTTGGTGGCTTTTGATCGGCGTGGCTATCGTTTGGGCTATGGCGGCGGCTTTTATGATCGCACGCTGCAAGCTCTAAGAGCGCATAAACCCACACTGGCCATCGGATTTGCCTTTGCTGCGCAAGAGCTGCCCTTGGTGCCAACTGACACTACAGACCAGCCGCTAGACGCTATCATCACTGAACAGGGTCTTATTACACTGGGCTAATGGACTAAAGCGACAAATACATATGTGAAAAAATTTGGCCGATGAAATCGTTGCATATATACACATCTTTATCTGGCGTGATTTGAACGATCCCTATGCCATGTTTCGATTTAATTCTGCCAAAACCTATCGGTTTGTGATCTGATCTGCCATTGAGTGCGTAGACTTCATAAATGGAAGAGTTATGACCCAACCTCCGATTATTATTTGGTTTAGGCGCGATTTGCGTCTGAGTGATCTTCCCATGCTAGCTGCTGCCCATGAAACGGGTAGGCCCATCATTCCTGTCTTTATATGCGATGAGGAGGTCGCCGCCCTTGGTGCCGCAGCGCGTTGGCGCCTTGGCCTATCGATTGAGATCTTTTCCCAAAGTCTTTTGTCGATGAATAGTCGCCTTATTTTGCGCAAGGGAAACTCTTTTGATGAGATTAAAAAACTGATTGTCGAAACGGGAGCTGAGAGTGTGCATTGGTCGCGCAGCTATGTGCCTGCCACGCAAGAGCGTGATCGGTTGATCAAGTCGGGCCTTAAAGCGCTAGGGCACAGCGCCACCAGTTATGAAGGGCATGTGCTTTTTGAACCCTGGACTGTTTCCACAAAAGAAGGTGGATTTTATCGCGTTTATACACCTTTTTGGAGATCGGTCGCGCAACGCGCGGTCCCTGAACCCGTGCCAGCGCCCAAAGCTTTGTGCGCTCCAGCGCAATGGCCGCAAAGTGATCGGCTGGACGATTGGGCACTTGGCGGTGAAATGTGTTGTGGCGCTGCCGTGGTGCGCCCTTACCAAGCGGTTGGCGAAGCGGCAGCCATTGGGCGCTTGAACCGCTTTTTAGGAGGTCCCATCGGCCCCTATAAAGAAGCGCGCGATTTCCCTGAATTTGATGCCACTTCGCGCCTGTCAGAGAACCTGACCTACGGCGAGGTTAGTCCACGAATGGTCTGGCACGCGGGACAAGCGGCTTTGCGCAGCGGCTTTGCAGGGGCTGAGCATTTCTTGAAAGAATTGGTTTGGCGCGAATTCGCGTATCATCTGTGCCATCATACCCCCCATATTCTACATCGCAATTGGCGCGCTGAATGGGACGCCTTTCCTTGGAGGGGCGACAATGAAGATGCCGAAAAATGGCGTCGTGGCATGACTGGCGAGCCCTTCGTTGATGCAGCAATGCGCGAAATGTATGTCACAGGCACGATGCACAATCGGGGCCGCATGATTGTGGCCAGTTATTTGACCAAACATCTGATGACTGATTGGCGCGTGGGGCTTGCTTGGTTTGCACAATGCCTGACCGATTGGGACCCTGCGGCGAATGCAATGGGTTGGCAATGGGCGGCGGGCTCTGGGCCCGATGCCTCACCTTATTTTCGGATTTTTAATCCGCAAGGGCAGGCCGAACGGTTCGACCAAAATAAAGCCTACCGCCATCGCTTTATCGCTGAGCTTTCGGCCCGCCCGTCAGCCGAAGCAGCGGCCTATTTTGATGCGGTGCCAAAGAAGTGGCAACTCGATATTGCCACACCCTATCCAGATAGGTTAATTGATCTGGCGCAGGGGCGAGAACGTGCGCTGGCCGCCTACGCAAATCGCGTAACCGCGCCAAAGGCCCTTTTCTAGCAAGCAGATATTCACGATGTTCTTGAATAATAATAATGAGGCCTTGGGGGGCATATGAGTATTTCGACGTCGACACAGGGTGCAAAAAATCTGCCACGCTACTTTTCAGCAGTGTTTCAATTGGCCCAAAAGTTAGATGCGGGGCAAATTGATTTTCTTTTGCCAGACGGCCGCCTGTTTCGGGCCGTCGGCCAAAAATCAGGCCCAAAGGCGCATCTTAATATTCATAACTCTGATGTGTTCGCCCGCCTGATCCGTGAAGGTGATCTGGGTTTTTGCGATGCCTATTTAGATGCTTGGTGGTCAACTCCCGACCTGCAAGCACTTTTGGATCTTTTGAATCTTGATAATGATTTGGTTTTTGACGCTTTTCCTGGAAATACACTTTTGTGTAAGTTTGAGCGGTTTAGATTTTGGCTTAAAAACAACTCACGGCAGCAGGCTAAAAAGAATATTTCTTACCACTATGATCTTGGGAATGATTTTTACAGTCTTTGGCTGGATCAAACCATGACTTATTCATCGGCGCTGTTTCTCTCAGGCTCAGAATCGCTTGAGCAAGCTCAGACTCAGAAATACCAGCGTTTGGTTGACCAGTTAGGCCTTAAACCTGGGGATCACGTGCTTGAGATTGGGTGCGGCTGGGGAGGGTTTGCAGAATTTTCTGCTCGTGAGCTTGGCTTGAAAGTCACCTGCCTGACAATTTCAAAAGAACAGTATACTTTCGCCGTCGAGCGTATTGCCAAAGCGGGCCTATCTGATCAAGTCACGATCAAACTTCAAGATTATCGCGATGAAACTGGCCTTTATGATGGAGTAGTAAGTATCGAGATGTTTGAGGCGGTAGGCGAAAAATATTGGCCGATTTACTTTGACACTTTGCGCAACCGCTTAAAACAAGGTG
>DPZQ01000059.1 GCA_003536295.1 Rhodobacter sp.
TCATGCGCCTCTTGGGCATTTTTGGCTTTATTCTTATAAAGGCGAGGACTTTCAGGCACATAAGAGGGACCAAAACGGCTGGCAATTTCTGCACGCGTGGTGACCACGGCTTCGGGCGACATATCGATGCCGTCGGTCCGCATATAGGTGATGTGACCCGCCTCATATAGGCGCTGAGCGGCATTCATACATTGCTTGGCGCCCATGCCTAATTTGCGCGACGCCTCTTGCTGCATGGTCGAGGTCATAAACGGCGGGTATGGGTTGCGGCTGGAGGGTTTAGCTTCAACCAATGTAACCGAAAGATCGCGCGCGGTGACGGCATGAACGGCCAGCTCGGCTGCCTCTTGAGTGGGAATGTCGAATTTACCCAGTTTTTTACCCGCTAAGTGGGTCAGGCGGGCGGAGAACTCTTGGCCGCGCGGGGTGGTTAGCGAGCCGGTCACACTCCAAAATTCTTGAGCGCGAAAGGCTTCGACCTCCATCTCACGCTCAACGATCAAGCGCAGACAAACCGACTGCACGCGACCAGCAGATTTCGCACCAGGCAATTTGCGCCACAACACGGGCGAAAGTTTAAACCCCACCAAATAATCCAAAGCGCGCCGCGCCAAATAGGCATCAACCAAAGGTTGGTCAACTTGACGCGGGTTTTTCATCGCCTCAGTCACGGCGGCCTTTGTGATGGCGTTAAAGGTCACCCGGCTGACTTTTGCACCTTCTTTGAGGTCTTTGGCGAGGGCCTGTTGCAAATGCCACGAAATTGCTTCCCCCTCGCGGTCGGGGTCGGTCGCAAGGATCAAGGTTTGGTCAGTTTTCAACGCATCGGTGATGGCGCGTAAATGTTTTTTACTGTCGGCCGCAACTTCCCATTTCATGGCAAAATTATCGTCTGTATCAACAGAACCATCCTTAGGTGGTAAATCGCGCACATGGCCGAATGAGGCCAAAACCACATATCCATCGCCTAAATATTTGTTTATTGTCTTGGCCTTAGCCGGAGACTCGACAACCACAACCGCCATGAAAACTCCTTTGCACCGCCCGAATATGCGGCGGCGCAAGATGGCGTTCAAGAGGCCTCTTTGTCAATGCACCTTTACAAGGAGGCGATTATCTAATTTTTAAACCTTCCCAAAAATGGCCTTGCATGTCGTTGTAACTTGCCAGAGTGTCTGAGCTGTAACCACTCAAACTGCATATCCAGCGGAGGTATAAGCGGTCAGCTTTTTGTGGGGTGTGGGCCTTTGGCATTTGCTCCTAAGGCTTTGGTCTAGGGTCAAAATGCAGGCTAGGCATACTTAGTAAACCTTTGGTAAAGATCATCACGCCCCGCGTGAAAATGCTAGTTTTTCTCTTTTTTAAGCTGACACGAACAGAATTGGATTGAAACTTGCCCAATATTTGATCAAATAGCTTGGAAAATGGCAAAAGGACTGTGCAATGTTGAACAAAGAAATTGCCCTAAGACGCACCGAAGCAATTGCGCGCGGCGTTGGAATGATGACGCAGATCTATGTTGATCGCGCCCTAAACGCAGAAGTATGGGACGTTGAGGGCAACCGCTACCTCGATTTTGCCGCAGGTATTGCGGTTGTCAACACGGGCCATTGCCACCCTAAGGTGATGGCGGCCGTCACCGCTCAGTTAAGCAAATTCACCCACACCTGCCATCAGGTCCTGCCGTATGAACCCTATATCCGCTTGGCCGAACGTCTTAACGCGGCCGTACCTGGTGATTTTGACAAAAAGACCGTTTTTGTCACCACAGGTGCCGAGGCCGTAGAAAATGCCATCAAAATTGCCCGCATCGCAACAGGTCGCCCTGCGGTAATAGCCTTCGGCGGGGCCTTTCATGGCCGCACATTCATGGGCATGTCACTAACTGGTAAGGTTGAGCCTTATAAAAAAGGTTTTGGCGCAATGATGCCCGATGTATGGCATGTGCCCTTCCCTCAGGATGTACATGGCATCTCAACCGCCGATGCGCTGGCAGGTATCAATAAGCTTTTTAAATCTGACCTAGACCCCGGTCGCGTGGCCGCGATCATCTTTGAGCCTGTGCAAGGGGAAGGCGGCTTCTACCCCGCCCCTGCGGAATTGGTACGCGAAATTCGCGCGCTGTGTGACGCGCATGGGATCATCATGATCGCAGATGAGGTGCAAACCGGTTTTGCGCGCACGGGCACGCTTTTTGCGATGCATGGCTATGACGTGGCCGCTGATATCACCACAATGGCCAAAGGTTTGGCGGGTGGCTTGCCGCTTGCAGCCCTAACCGGGCGCGCCGATCTGATGGATGCGGCGCATCCGGGTGGGCTTGGCGGCACTTACGGCGGCAATCCTTTGGGCATTGCCGCGGCCAATGCCGTGCTTGACGTGATTGAGGAAGAAAATCTTTGTAGCCGCGCGAATGAACTAGGCTCGCGTCTCAAACAAAAGCTAGAATCTATTCGCTCCACAACGCCTGAAATAGTTGATATTCGCGGCCCCGGCTTTATGGTCGCGGTTGAGTTTGCCAACTCCACCTCGCATGCGCCCGATGCAGATTTTACCAACCGCGTGCGAGCAAAAGCACAAGAAATGGGTCTAATTTTGCTAACCTGTGGCGTTTACGGCAATGTTATTCGCTTTTTGGCGCCAATCACGATTGTGGATGCGCATTTTAGCGAAGCAATGGATATTCTTGAGCGTGCGGTCGCGGCAGCACGTATTCACTGATGCCAAGGGCGCGCTGATAGGGTAAAGGGCTGACATGACCTTAAGCGCGCCAACATCAATAGCAGCCATAAGTTTGACGGGGGCCTCGGTCTCTTATGGAGCGGGGCCTGTCTTGGGCCCACTGACCCTTGAGATGAATGAACAGCGTATCGGAATTGTTGGGCGCAATGGGTCCGGCAAATCAACCCTGGTCGCCCTGATGGCAGGGCTGATGTCGGCCACTGAGGGGCAGGTTTTGCTTGAAGGATTTGATCCTGCGCGTGAGCGCAAACAGGCCTTGCGCGCCATAGGAGTTCTGTTTCAAAACCCCGACCGTCAAATCATTTTTCCTACCGTCGATGAAGAGCTGGCCTTTGGCCTTAAGCAATTAGATCACAACGACCCTGCGGGGGCGGTGCAGGCACTGCTCATGCGCGAAGGGCGTGCTGATTGGGCTGGGCGCTCGGTTGCAGCCCTTAGCCAAGGTCAACGCCAATATCTGTGTGTGATGGCGATCTTAGCGATGGAGCCGCGCACGATTCTGCTGGATGAGCCTCTAAGTGGCCTAGATCTACCTACCGCCGCACGCCTGATGGCGCGGCTTGACCGTGCCCCGCAACGGCTCATCACCATCAGCCATGATCCGAAAATCTTAAGCGACTATGACCGTGTATTATGGATTGATCAGGGGCTGTGTCGTGCGGATGGCCCCCCTGCCCAGGTACTGCCTGCCTATGAACGGACAATGGCCCAATTGGCGATGCAAGATGCTGACACTGACCTTAGCGCCTAAAACCGCCCTACATATTGTGCCCGTTGGGGCCAAGCTATTGGCGCTGATGCTTTTTGGGCTGGCTTTGGGCTTTGCACCCAGTTGGCCTTGGGTATTGGCGGCCGTTCTGGCGGTGGCGGTGCTTTACGGGGCTATGGGGCTTAAGTTTGCGTGGCGGGGCTTCCAGCTTTTGCGCCCGCTTTGGCCCTTTTTGCTGGTGTTGGCCCTTTGGCATGGGTTTACTGACACCAAGCTTTTGGGGCTTATGATTGCGGGTAAATTGGTGGCGATGGTGGCTTTGGCGAACTGCGTCACTTTGACCAGTCGATTTGACGCGCTTTTATCTGTGATCGAACGTCTTTTTACCCCGTTTAAAAAGCTTGGCTTTTCGCCCGAGATATTGGCGCTGACACTGGCTTTGGTAGTCAGATTCACACCCGTATTGCTAGACAAGGCCGCGATTTTGCGCCAAGCGTGGCGGGCAAGATCGAACAAACGCCCCTCCTGGCGGTTAATTTTACCGATAAGTTTAGCGGCGCTCGATGACGCCGATCATATAGCAATGGCCCTGCGCGCGCGTGGTGGTTTTAAAGGACAAGACTGATGGAAAAGACCGTGACCTTGACTGCGCTTTTTGCGGCCTTGATTGCCGCTTTGGGCTTGGTACCACAATTTGCGCTGATGTCGGGCGTGCCTATCACCGCGCAATCTCTAGGTATCATGCTTTGCGGTACAATCTTGGGGGCCAAACGCGGCGCTTTGGCGGTGTTGGTGTTTTTACTGTTGTTGGCGATGGGCTTTCCACTTTTATCAGGTGGACGCGGCGGGCTTGGCGTGTTCCAAGGCCCTTCGGTTGGATTTTTAATTGGGTTTCCTGTGGCAGCCTATGTGGTGGGGTTGATTACCTCATGGCGCCTTTTGCCATTGATTTGGGCCGCTTTGGCGGGAGCATTTTTTGGGGGAATTGTTGTTCTTTACGTCTTTGGCATTTGGGGCATGGCTCTCATGCTTGAGAAAAGCTTTCTCGAGGCGGCCCCCTTGGCTTTGCCCTTTTTGGTCGGCGATTTGATAAAAGCGGGCTTGGCGGCTCTTTTAACGCGCTGGGTAGCTTTACTGCGCCCCATGGCGCTCTTATCGCGCAGATGAGCGGGCACGCCCTATTGCCAACCGCTGCGGCCTTTGACGCGCTGATCAAAGCGCGTCATTCTGTGCGCGCCTTTTTGCCCCAAAAGGTTGATAAAGCGCAAGTGCGCGCTGTGATTGAAAGCGCGCGCCAAGCCCCTTCGGGAGGGAATTTGCAACCGGGGCAGTTTTGGGCCTTGACGGGTGCACCGCTTGAAAAGCTAAGCGACACAATCATAAAGGCGCGGGCTTTAGGTCGCCCAAGTGTGTCAGAATATGGCTGGTTTCCAAACCCAATGCCCGCCCACCTGAAAGAGCGCCAGCGCGCAACCGGCTATGCGCTTTACTCCGCCCTTGGAATAGCACGCACCGACCGCACAGCGCGCGACGCGCAGTTTGACCGAAATTATCGGTTTTTCGATGCGCCCGTAGGTCTAGTCATAACACTCGACCGCACCATGGGGGCGGGGGCGTTTTTGGATTTAGGGATGGCCCTATCCTACTTTTGCTTAGCCGCAAGCGCGCATGGTTTAGCAACCTGCGGCATTGGGGCTTTGGCCAACCATGCCGATTTGGTGCAAGAGCATTTGCAAATCCCACAAGATCAGATGATCATCTGCGGAATGGCTTTGGGCTATGAAAATCATGGCGCCCTCGTCAATAAATGGCGCACAACGCGGGCAGATTGCGACGCATATGCGTATTTTTCGGGCTTTGACGCGCCCCTTTAAGGGCGTTGAAATATCACGGCACCACCAAGTCCACCGGCGGCTGCAATTGCAGCCAGACCGTAGCCGCGGGCCAGTTCATGAAACAAACGCACCGCCAATATAGCCCCCGAGGCACCGATCGGATGACCCCGCGCCAAAGCGCCACCTGCGACATTGATCAAGGCGGGCTCAAAGTCAAAAGGCGCGCAACAGGCGATGGCTTGGGCGGCGTAGGCCTCCATCATCTCAACTAAGTCGATGTCTTTTGGGGTGAGTAGTGCGAGATCAAGCGCGCGTCTTATGGCGGCGATGGGGGCCAAGGCGGGCTCTGACGGATCACCACCCAACGAGACGCCTGAGGTGATGTGCATCGGCCCTAATGGCCCACAATGGCCGCTTTGGGTATGTTTTTGAGCGCGCGCTGCACTGGCCAGCACCAAAAAGGCGGCCCCGTCGGCCTCAATCGCGCAATTGGCCACGGTGATAGAGCCCGAAAGCACCCGCGCACGCGCCAAAAGTTTGGGACTAAGCGGGCGAGTGAAACCGTCGCAACGCTGCCCCATCAGGGGCACGATCTCGGGCCAGCCTTGGGCCGCACGCACCCGAGCTTTTGCATGGCTGCTTTGGGCCCAAGCATCTTGGACGCTGCGACTGATCTGTGCGGTGCGTGCGGTCAGGTCAGCAGCCACGTGCAGGTCGGGGTCGCGGTCGGCCCAAGGGGTAAAGGGGGGTCGCAGATAGGGCGCGGGGAGACGGCCATCGCTAAACTGGGTGGCGCGCAAGGGGCGCTGCGAATAGCTTTCTACACCGCCCACCACCACGATCTGCGCCTGCCCCGAAGAGATCATCGCTTGGCCCAACAACACAGCATCAAGCCCACCCAAACATTGGCGATCAATGCTCAGGCCCGCAACACGCAAAGGAAGACCCGCCGCCAATGCGCAGATGCGTGCAGGGTTGCCCCCTGCCCCAAGCGCGTTTGAGACGATCAGCTCATCCACGTCTCCCACAGTAAGGCCCGCATCGCCAAGGGTAGCCAAAATCACGTCGCGGGCCAGATCCGCGATGCAAAGCGCACCAAAAGCACCTTTTTTGGGCATGACGGCCGTGCGGCGCGCCGCAAGGATTGAAACCCCGTTCATGGTGTTTTCTCCAAAGCGCTTGCATCCACCTTACCCGAGGGTAAAAGCGGCCAATCAGTACGAAAACTAAGGCGTTTTGGGGCCTTAAGGGGGCCAAATTCTTGGCGTAGGGCGGCCAAAACCTCCGCCTCACAGGCTGGATTTCCCTGCACAATGGCGCGCAGCCTGTGGCCGCGCTTCGGATCAGGTTCGGCCAGTACAAAGGCCTGGCGCACCCCTTTGAGGCTGCAAAGATAGGCCTCGACCCCTTCAAGAAAGACATTTTGATCGGCAATCGTGACCATGCGCGTAGCGCGCCCTTCAAGAAACAAGTAAGGCCCTTCAAAACGGCCCCATTCGCCGACGCTGACGTAGCCATCTTGCCAAACGGCCCCTTGGACGGTGGGGTCGGTATAGCCCAGCGCCACATAGGAGCTTTTCACTAGAATTTTCCCCAGATCTCCAGCCAAAACGGGTTTTCCTAGGGGCGATGTGAGTACTATTTTAACCCCAGGATAGGGCCTCCCGACAGAATTTGGCGGCGTATCCTTATCACAAAGCGTGATGAAGCTGGTCTCTGACGCCCCATAAAATTGTAGAATTTTTGCATTAGGAAAAAGCTTGGCAAGGGTTTTGGCCAAATTTGGATCAAGCCGCCCGCCGCCCACCAAAAGATGGGCAAGGTTTGCCATCAGGGGGGGCGCGCAATCGGCGATAAGCACCAATTGTGCTGGGGTTGCGTAAAGTATCTGAACGCCTTGATCCAAAATCAGGGCCGCTTGGCGGTCGGGGCGCAGTCCCTCGTATAGGTAAAGATCAGCCCCTAGGCTTAGCCCTTCGCACAAAGCATAAAGACCAAGTGAGGTGGAAAGCCGCCCCAAAATTCCGACTTTTGTGCCAATGCCCAGATTAAAAAGTCGCTGATTGACCGCGAATGAGGCCAGCCAACTATTTTGGCCGCGCCTGATCACCCGCGGAGCACCGCTTGAGCCTGACGTCAAAACCTCAAACTCATTTTCGCCCAAACCCTGTGTGAGGGGCCCCGCCGTTGGCGCAATACGGAAATTTTGTCCCACCATAGCCGCAGCCATCGCCCCACAAAGGGCGGGGCCAAGCGGGCGATCGGGCAAAACGGATCTGGGGATGGGACAGGTTGCGGTATCTGCGGCACCAAGGGTCGCGCCATCGGACAAAAATACCCGCGATTGGCTATGCCATGAAAAGCGCATGGCTTACCGTGCGGCCGCGCCCAAAAGGACCGCCATACGGTCAAGCGCCAGCTCATAGCCCTGTGTGCCAAAGCCTGCGATGACGCCCTCGGCGCGGGTGCTGACGTAGCTGTAATGGCGAAAAGTTTCGCGCTTGTGGATGTTTGAGATATGCACCTCAAGAACGGGGCCCTCATAACTCATGAGCGCATCTAGAATGGCGATAGATGTGTGCGAATAGGCGCCTGGATTGATTATTATTCCAGCCGCCGATTGTCGTGCTTGGTGGATCATATCCACCAAAGCGCCTTCGTGATTGGACTGCATCGCTTCAAGTGCAAAGCCAAGGGCGGTGGCTTTGACGCGCACATTTTGCGCAACATCGGCCAAGGTTTCACGGCCGTACATTTCAGGTTGGCGTAGCCCCAAAAGATTTAGGTTTGGCCCGTTTATAAGGAATATCGTTTGTGTCACAGTCTCACTCGCTTTTAGGTCAAGATACAAGTTTTGCGGTGCCAAGCAAGCCCGTTCGCATCCTACCAAAGCGCGCCCCCCGCGATCACGCCACCATTTGTAAGGTAGACTTCGCTTTTAAACCCAACGCAAGACAGGTATCGCGGGTCAGTTGAGGGCGGTTTAGGGTGTAGAAATGTAAATCTTCCACCCCTTCGCTTAACAGCTGATCACAAAGCTGGGTGCAGTGGGTCAAAGATAAAAGTTCTTCTCTTCCATCGCGGGCAGCCACGCTAAAAGCCGCGTCTAACACCGGGGGAATTAAACTGCCCGCGCGTTTGGCAAAGGCCTTGACCCCAGCCCAATTTTCCACGGGAAAAATGCCTGGGATAATCGGAAAATCAATGCCCGCCGCTAGAACGCGATCGCGAAAGCGCAAAAAGGTATCGGCTTTGAAGAAAAACTGGGTGATAGCACTTGTCGCGCCTGCGTCGATCTTAGCTTTCAGCCAGTCAAGGTCGCGCTCAGCCCCTTGGCTGTCGGGGTGCACCTCGGGGTAGGCGGCGACGCGCAGGTTGAAATCACCCGTTTGGGCCAAGGCCTTGATCAATTCAACAGAAGACGCGAAGCCGCCATTGCTGGGGGAAAAGCCACTTTTTCCTTTGGGTGGGTCACCGCGCAGCGCCACGATATCGCGCACACCCGCTGCATGATATGCGCGGGCAATGTCCAGTGTTTCTTCCCGCGTGGCCGCAACGCAAGTGAGATGCGCGGCCACATTCAGGCCCGCTTTACGCCCAATCGCCGTAACCGCTTGGTGGGTCAGCGCGCGTGTGCTACCTCCTGCCCCATATGTAACCGACACAAAACCAGGCTGAAAAGGTGCAAGCATCTGCACGGTATCCCACAGGCGAAAAGACGCTTCGATATCTTTAGGGGGGAAAAACTCAAATGATACACGCGGGATAATGGACATGGACGGCACTCCTCTTTAACTCCTTATGCCCCATTGACGTTTTTGAGTAAAATTCATATTAATCATATTAATTATGAGGATAATTCATGCATATTGAATTTCGCCATCTGCGTACCATTCGCGCCATTCACCAAGCTGGCGGTCTTGCGCGGGCGGCAGATATTTTAAACATGACCCAATCGGCCCTGTCGCATCAGGTCAAAGGGCTGGAAGATCAGGCTGGGATTGAGCTGTTTGTGCGCCGCTCAAAACCACTAAAGCTTTCGGTGGCGGGGCACCGTTTGTTGCGCTTGGCCGAAAAAATTTTACCGGAAATTGACGCTCTCAGCGATGAATTTCGCGCACTGCAAATGGGCAAAACGGGCCGCTTACATATAGCGATGGAGTGTCACGCCTGTTTTGATTGGCTTTTCTTAGTGCTTGAAACTTTTCGTCGTGCCTGGCCAGAAGTTGACGTTGATATTCGCGCGGGCTTGGCCTTTGATGCGTTTCCAGCGTTGCTGCGCGAAGAAATTGATCTGGTCATTACCTCTGACCCAAGCAACATGCTTGGGGTGGTTTTTAACCCTTTGTTTGATTACCACCCTATGTTTGTGACCGCTTCAAATAATCCGCTGGCGCAAAAAACTTTTATCACAGCAGAGGATTTCCGCGATCAACTGCTGATCACCTATCCAGTCGCACGCGATAAGTTAGATGTTTTCACCGAGGTGCTTAACCCTGCCAAAATCGAGCCGCGGGCAACCCGTCAAGTCGAGCTGACAGCCATGATCTTAATGTTGGTGGCGGCTAATCGTGGCGTGTCGGTCTTACCTGACTGGGTGCTGCGCGATGTTCGCTCGAACACTGATTTCGTGACATTACCTTTGGGGCCGCACCCTGTCGTCAAAAGGCTTTATGCCGCGACCCGCGCAGAAGATGCCACAAAACCTTATATGGCGCAGTTTTTACGTCTAAGCCGCTCAGAACCCGTGAAATTGCAGCGCAACCTCTGAAAGAAAAGCATCCCCCCTTTTCATTATGGGGAACCTCCCGTATATCCGCGCTTTGAATGAGAGGGAGCCACGACAATGCAAGGCAGCGCTAACCTGAATCTGATGATCAAAACCGCCCGCAAGGCGGGACGATCGCTTGTCAAAGACTTCCGCGAAGTCGAAAATTTACAAGTCTCATCGAAGGGGCCTGGAGACTTTGTCTCGCGAGCCGACCGCGAGGCTGAGCGTTTGATCAAGACCGATCTGATGGAAGCGCGCCCCACCTATGGCTGGTTGGGCGAAGAAACAGGAGCAGACGAAGGGTCAGACCCGACCCGCCGTTGGATCGTTGATCCGCTGGATGGCACCACGAATTTCTTACATGGTTTACCGCATTGGGCCGTGTCGATCGCGCTGGAGCATAAGGGCGAAATCACCGCAGCGGTGGTTTTTGATGCTGCCAAGGACGAAATGTTCTTTGCTGAAAAAGGTGCCGGCGCTTGGCTGAATGAAAGCCGTTTGCGCGTGTCGGGCCGCAATAAGATGATTGAGGGTATTTTTGCCACGGGCGTGCCCTTTGGTGGCACCGGGCCTTTGCCTGCTACCTTGCAAGATCTGGCGCGCTTAATGCCCGTTTGTGCGGGCGTTCGCCGTTGGGGAGCTGCGGCTCTTGATTTGGCCTATGTTGCTGCTGGTCGTTATGACGGCTATTGGGAACGCCACATCAAGCCTTGGGACATTGCGGCAGGTATTCTGATAGTACGCGAAGCAGGCGGCATGGTTGGTGCAATTGATCCTGCCCAAGATCCTGTGGCGGATGGGTCGATAATCTGTGCCAATGACGCTCTCTTCGCGGCATTGGCAAAAACTATTCGCAACAGCTGAGTGCTTGTTAACGGCGCCGCTTAATTATTGGAATTGAGCTGGGCCGAAAGTCAGGCGCGTCGGGCTGTTTGGGCTTACCGCCTGCGCGCGCCCAATAAGCCCTTCCCCCCAAAGCCCACCATTTAGGAAGGATCAGCAATGCCCCCACAATAAAGCCGCCAATATGCGCCCAATAGGCCGTGCCTGTACTGTCCGTCTGTGCCCCGTAGCCGTTCAAAAGCTGCAACCCAAACCAAAGGCCAAGCACCAGCCAAGCGCGAATGGGCCAGATTTTGAAAAACACCCCGAAAAAGAAAAGCACATCTACCCTCGCCTTGGGATAAAGCAGCATATAGGCACCTAAAACCCCTGCAATCGCCCCCGATGCTCCGACCATCGGCACCAACGACCAAGGGTCCGATACCAAGTGAAACAGCCCCGCCCCAACGCCCGAGGCCATATAAAACATCAAAAAGCGCCGATGCCCGAGCATATCCTCAAGGTTGTCACCAAAAATCCACAGATAAAGCATATTTCCCGCCAAATGCATAAACCCTGCGTGCAAGAACATGGTGGTGAACAAACTGCTATAGCCTTGACCCGCGAAAAATTGCGCGGGTCTTAGGCCGTAATGCAAGAAAAGCTGCTGCATCTGACGCGGTCCATAGTCCCAAGTGGATAAAAAGACTGCTACATTGATTAAAATAAGCCCATAGGTGACATAAGGGATCGAGGCCGACGGGTTGTGATCGCGGATAGGAAACATCCATTACTCTTTTTTAAAGCTTTGGACTAATGTGCCCCATTCCCAACACCCGCCTCAAGCAGTAATTGCGCATTTCCGCCTGCGGCAGTTGTGTCAACGCAGACATGGCGTTCAAACACCACATCGGCAAAAACGGGGGCGCGAGTGATCAGTTGCAAAATTGGGCCCTCAGCTTGGCGCAGCGCTTTCAAATAGGCGCGTGCGTCTTTATTTTGACCCCAAAAGATCGCCCCGCCAAAGCCGCGCAATTTGGACAACTCAGCGGCATCCATATCTTGGGCCAACACACCAACCCCGCCCAAAGCCGTAAGGGCAGCAAGCTGGATCTCAGCCCCCGCAAGGCTTGGACCAAGGCATAAAATAGGATTGCGGGCGAAACGGTAAAGACGGTTACTTTCGCCCGTGGGGCCGCGCATATCGGCCAAGCTTATGGCTTTGGTGCCGCGCTGCGCAAGGGCCGCATCAAGCGCTTTTTGCACCAGCGGAACAAGCGCGGGCCCCGTAATGGGTGACGGGGCGGTGGTGACATTTTGGCTTTGACAAAAGCGCGAAAGATAAAGCGGGCCGCCCGCTTTTGGCCCAGTTCCAGACAAGCCCTCGCCACCGAACGGTTGGCTTTCCACCACTGCGCCTATTTGGTTACGGTTGATATATATATTGCCCATTTTCAGATGGGTGACCGCATATTGCACCCGATCATCAATGCGCGAATGAAGGCCAAAGGTCAGCCCATAGCCACAGCCGTTAATGTCAGCAATCACTTTAGGAAGATCGGCCGCCTTAAAGGTTGCCAAGTGCAAAATAGGCCCGAAAATTTCGGATTTAATATCTTTTATTCCCTGAACGGCAATAACAGTTGGCGCAATAAAATAGCCCTCATCGGGGCAAGGCAGGGTGAATAACACCCGCCCCTCGTCTTTGGCTATCTGCACCTGCGCGGCCAGATGGTCACGGGCGGCTTGGTCGATCACGGGGCCAATATCGGTCGACAGATCCCAAGGATCGCCCAAACGCAAGGCCTCCATCGCGCCATAAAGCATTTTGGTGAAGGCGTGTGCCACATCTTCTTGCACATAAAGACAGCGCAGTGCTGAACAGCGCTGCCCCGCCGATTGAAAGGCCGACGCCAGAATGTCCCGCACCGCTTGTTCGGGCAGCGCTGTTGAGTCGACAATCATCGCATTGATGCCACCAGGTTCA
>DPZQ01000027.1 GCA_003536295.1 Rhodobacter sp.
CGCCTTTGAATTGCGCCGTGCGCGCGAACGTAGCCACATTCTATGCGGCCTTGCGGTTGCGGTTTCCAATGTTGATGAGGTTGTGGCTACTATCCGCTCATCCGCAGATCCGGCCGAAGCGCGCGAACGTTTGATGACACGTCGCTGGCCTGCTGGCGAGATCATTCCCTTTATAAAGCTGATCGATGACCCAAGCCATAAGGTGAATGACGACGGCACTTATAATCTATCTGACCTACAAGCTCGCGCAATTCTGGACCTACGTTTGCAGCGGCTGACTGCGATGGGCGTCTCGGAAATCACCGCTGAATTGACCGAACTTGCAAACAAAATTCGTGATTATCTTGATATTCTAAGCAGCCGCGAACGCATCATGGCGATCATATCGGATGAGTTGCGCGAAGTACGTGCGGCCTTTGCCGTCCCACGACGCACCGAGATCGTCGACTGGGCTGGCGATATGGAAGACGAAGATCTAATCGAGCGCGAGGATATGGTTGTTACCATCACCTCGGCGGGTTGGATCAAACGTACCCCCTTGGCCGATTTTCGTGCTCAACGGCGCGGCGGCAAGGGCCTGTCGTCCATGTCCACCAAAGAAGATGATGTGGTCACCACCCTATTCGTGGCCAATACGCATACGCAGCTTTTGTTTTTCACGACCGACGGCATGGCCTATAAGCTCAAATGCTGGCGTCTGCCCTTGGCGGGGCGTCAGGCTAAAGGCAAGGCTATCGTCAATATGTTGCCTATTGCGCAAGGGGTCTCAATCGCGGCGATCATGCCGGTTGATGCAGCAGAAGCCGACTGGGCTGATTTGCAAATCATCTTTGCCACCAGCCAAGGCGATGTGCGCCGCAATGCTTTGTCTGATTTCACCAATGTCAAACGCAACGGCAAAATTGCTATGAAACTGCCCGAAGGGATCGAGCTGGTCAACGCTCGTATCTGTGACATGAATGATGACGTGATGCTGGTGACCAAAGGTGGGCGTGCCATTCGCTTTTCGACCACGGATGTGCGGATATTTAACTCACGCGAATCAACAGGAGTGCGGGGCATTCGCCTGTCTGGTGACGACCGCGTCGTCTCTATGTCAGTCATCCGCCATTTCGAAGCCACCCCAGAAGAGCGCACCGCCTATCTGAAAATGCGGCGCGCCCAAGAGGGGGTCAGCGACGATACTGAGGCCGACGACGAAGACGAGATAGTGGCAGACGCAGGCCAACTCAACCTTGAGCGGTTTGCCGAAATGTCAGCGGCAGAGGATTTGATCTTGACTATCACAATCGCAGGCTCTGGCAAATTATCGTCAAGCCATGACTACCCACTGCGCGGACGCGGCGGCCAAGGGGTGAAAGCAATCACTGCGGGCAGTCGTGGTGGTGAATTGATCGCCTGCTTCCCTGTTGAACGTTCGGATCAAGTGATGCTGGCCACCTCAACAGGTCAGTCTATTCGCTGCCCCGTCGACCAGATCAGCTTTAGATCACGGTCTGCCGGCGGCGTGCGGGTATTTGACACGGGAGCAACAGAGGTTGTCGTGTCGGTCGCGCGTATTGCAGATCAGGGCGATGACGAAGAATAAACAAACCAATCTGGCAGGGCAGCTGCGCCACTATTTGGCAAACCTGCCCTGCCCTACGCACTATGCCAAAGTCATGGCGGCCCTTAATATAGCGCCAATGGCAAGACTGACCCAAACGCTTGAACAGATGATGCACGACGATCACGCGCAAAACCGCCCCATGATCGCCGCTATGGTCATTTCAAAACAAGGCCCGCTGCCAGCGCAGGGCTTTTTTGACAAGGCGCGGGACTTGGGTTTCGACATCTCTGACCCCCAAGCCTTTCACAGCGCACAGGTTATGGCTTTGAGAAAAAGCTTTCACGCATAGCCCCTTTTCTTTTACGTCCTAAAGCCCTAAATCGGCCTTATGGATCAAACATTACATATTCTAGGCGCCGGCATGGCAGGATCAGAGGCCGCTTGGCAAGCGGCGCAAATGGGTGTGCGGGTTGTCTTGCATGAAATGCGCCCCACAACAGGCACCTTTGCTCATCGCACAGGCAGTTTCGCCGAGATGGTCTGCTCAAACTCCTTCCGCTCGGACGATGATACGCAAAATGCGGTTGGGCTTTTACATTGGGAAATGCGCGCGGCCAATGGTTTGATCATGGAAATGGCGCATAAACATCGATTACCTGCTGGTGGTGCTTTGGCAGTTGACCGTGACCCGTTTGCCCACAGCGTGACAGAGAGGCTGCGCGCGCATCCACTGATTTCGGTCGAGTTTGGCGAAGTGACTGACTTGCCTGACAGTGGAAATTGGATCATTGCTACGGGTCCGCTGACTTCGGGGAACTTGGCCGAAAGCATTCGCGCCCATACTGGCGCCGAGGCGCTAGCCTTTTTTGACGCAATAGCGCCAATTGTCTATGCAGAAAGCGTTGATATGTCGGTGGCTTGGATGCAGTCGCGCTATGACAAGGGCGAGACAGAAGAAGAGCAGACCGCCTATATGAATTGCCCCATGAACCGTTGCCAATATGAAGCCTTTATTGATGCTTTGATGGCGGCAGAGAAAACCGAATTTCATGCGGGCGAAACTGCTGGCTATTTTGACGGCTGCCTGCCAATTGAGGTGATGGCCGAACGCGGACGCGAAACCTTGCGCTTTGGCCCAATGAAACCCGTTGGCCTAACCAATCCCCATACGGGCGAGCGCGCCTATGCCGTCGTGCAGCTGCGCCGCGACAATGCTTTGGGCACGCTTTACAATATTGTGGGCTTTCAAACAAAGATGAAATATGGCGCGCAAACTGCTGTTTTTAAAACCATTCCCGGCCTAGAGAATGCCGAATTCGCACGATTGGGCGGCATTCACCGCAACACATTTCTAAACGCCCCCACCTTGCTTGACGCCCAAATGCGTTTGCGCACCAAACCCAATTTGCGTTTTGCAGGGCAGGTGACAGGGGTCGAGGGCTATGTCGAATCCGCTGCGATGGGGCTTTTGGCTGGGCGCATGGCCGCGGCCGAGCTTTTGGGCTGCACATTGCCTGCCCCGCCCCCCGACACGGCTATGGGGGCACTTATCACCCATATAACAGGGGGCGCGGTCGCCAAAACATTTCAGCCGATGAATGTGAATTTCGGCCTTTTCCCACCCATAGATGCACGCGGCGGGCGAAAAGGGCGCAAAGACCGCTACCTTGCCTATACCGAACGCGCAAAAGAGTCTTTCCAGCAATGGCTGGCGCTTTAACCCCCTATAAAACCCGGTTTGCCCCCTCACCCACGGGGGCTTTGCATCTGGGCCATGCCTATAGTGCGCTGATCGGCTCGCGTCGAGCGATGAACCAGGGCGGGCAGTTTTTGCTGCGCATCGAAGATATTGACAAACCGCGCTGCAAATCCGCCTTTGAAGGGGCTATATTCACCGATCTGCGCTGGCTCGGCCTGAGTTGGCCCAGCCCTGTTTTGCGCCAATCATTGCGCTCGTTGGCCTATCAAACGGCGCTAAACACCTTGCAAATGCGAGGTCTTACCTATCAATGCGCCTGCACCCGCGCCGATATTCGCGCAGCCCTAAGTGCACCCCAAGAGGGCAGCTCACCCATCGGCCCTGAAGTGCTAATCTATCCGGGCACCTGCCGCAATACGGGGCTTTCACCCGACATGGCCCCAACCCTGCGCTTGAATATGACAGCAGCACTGGCCGGGCGCAAAGGGGTAGAGTTCACCGAAACGGGCGAAAATGCGGGGATGCATTTTGTCAGCGCGCAAGAGCTGCTCGACCGTATTGGTGATGTGGTTTTGGCGCGCAAAGATATCGGCGTGTCTTATCATTTGGCTGTGGTGACCGATGATGGGTTTCAACAGATCTCAGAGGTGGTGCGCGGCCTAGACTTACAACCCATCACCGCGCTGCAAGTGCTTTTGCAAGAGCATTTGGGCCTGCAGACCCCACTTTACCATCATCATAGATTGATCCGCGACGCAGCGGGGAAAAGGTTGGCCAAGCGCGACGATGCACGCGCGCTTGCGCTGTTGCGCGATCAAGGGCTTAGCGCGCATGATGTACTGGACCGTTTGGGCCTAGATCATCGGGTCTGAGGTGATCTTCTCACCCGCCGCCTCAACCACCGTGTAAAAGCACGATCTGCGGTTCGTGTGGCAAGCGGGGCCATTTTGATCAACCCGCAACAACAACGCATCGCGATCGCAATCAATGCACAGCTCAACCAACCGCTGCACATGGCCCGAGGTTTCACCCTTGGCCCAAAACGCTTGGCGCGAGCGAGACCAGTAGGTCACCTGCCCCGTCTCTAACGTGTGCGCGATCGATTGCACATTCATATAGGCCAGCATCAAAACCTGCCCCGAGACATGATCTTGGGCAATCGCTGGGATCAGTCCTTGTGCGTCATATTTTAGCGAACTGGCATCGAAGGTCATTTTGATCCTTTGCATTATCGGCAATAAACCCTATTTAAGACCTATAAGCCCCTAAGGAAAGCCGAAAGGTCCCATGTCTGACACTGATTTAATCGCCCTTTATTCCACCAGGCTTTTGGGTCTGGCAGCAAATATCGCCCATCAGGGCCGCCTAAGCGCCCCCCAAGGGGTTGGCCATGAACGTTCATTAACCTGCGGGTCGAACATTCGGGTTGAGCTGGTGCTTCGAGAGGGGAAAATCGAAGCCTTCGCACAAGAGGTGCAGGCCTGCGTCTTGGGCCAAGCGGCGGCAGGGGTTTTGGCTCATAGTGTGATCGGCTGCACCAAAGAAACGCTGCTCAGAGCGCGCCAAGATCTAAGTGCGATGCTTAATGGCACTGGCCCCATTCCCGCCGCGCCTTTTGCCGATTTTGAGGCGCTGTTGCCTGCCAAAGCATTTAAAAATCGCCATGCATCGGTATTGTTGGCGCTTGATGCCACGCTCAGCGCCTTTGATGCGGCGCAGGCCGCGCAAAGCGCATAAAAAAACCGCCGCTAAATGCGGCGGTTAGGTTAAAAAGAGCAGGCGTCTCTTTCAAAGCAGCCCAAGGTAGAATTGCAATAGAATGAATCAAAAGCTACCGGGCAAGCATAGGGCCCCGATCAGCACGCAAAACAGCGCAACAAGTCCTAACATATCTTCAACAACCGCCGACGTAGACTGGGAAAGTGCGAATTTCAATTCTGCTAACATAATAATCTCCTTTTGTTCTTCTATTGTTCTTAGATTTTGGCCACCCTGTCAAGAACTTTATAAGAACATTTGAGAACAAATAAGAATATCAACCCACACCGATCAGGCGAATGGCGCGATCCTGATCTAAAAGCCACAGCAAATGCCGCAAGGATTGACCTCTTTTGCTTGTTAAATCAGGGTCTTGCGCTAACAGGTTGCGCGCGTCTTGGTGCGCTATTTGCATTAAAGCTGCTTGGCCTTCCACATCGGCTATACGAAACCGTGGCAGGCCTGATTGTGCGGTGCCGATCAAATCACCCGCACCGCGCATCGCCAAATCTTCTTCGGCTATGCGAAACCCATCTTCGCTTTGGCGCAAAATAGCCAAACGCCGCTCACCCGAAGCGCTCAATGGCGCTTGATACAGCATCAAACAGGTGGATTGGGCCGGCCCGCGCCCCACTCGCCCGCGCAATTGATGCAGCTGCGCCAAACCAAATTTTTCGGCCCGCTCAATCACCATAATCGTGGCATTGGGCACATTAACCCCCACCTCGATGACGGTGGTTGCCACCAAAACTAAAGTTTTTCCCGCCACAAATCGCGCCATTGCCGCATCTTTGTCGGCGGGCGCCATTTGCCCATGCAAAAGGTCCACCACCCCCTCGCCCAAGGCAGCGCGCAGCATAGAAAAGCGCGCTTCGGCCGAAGTATAATCTAAAATCTCACTATCCTCTACCAAGGGGCAGACCCAATAGGCCTGCTTGCCCGCTTGCACCGCAGAAGCCAGATGGGCCACCACCTCATCCAAGCGGCTGTCAGCGATCAACGCGGTGGCGATTGGTTTACGTCCTGCGGGTTTTTCATCCAAGATCGAGATATCCATATCTCCATAGCCCGCCAGCGCCAATGAGCGCGGAATTGGCGTGGCCGTCATCACCAACACATCCACCGCTTGCCCTTTCGCCCCCAACTCCATCCGCTGCGCCACTCCAAACCGATGCTGCTCATCCACCACGGCCAGTCGCAGATTGGAAAAATGCACATCTTTTTGAAACACAGCGTGGGTGCCCAGCAAAAGGGCCGTATCCCCTTGCGCCAGTCGTGCCAGTTTTTCTACACGGTTAACCCCTTTGTCGCGGCCGGTTAAAAGGGCGATTTCAACACCTGCTGCCTCTGCTAAGGGAGTCAAGCTTTCCAAATGTTGACGGGCCAAAATTTCGGTAGGGGCCATTAAAACTGCTTGCCCACCCCCTTCAACCGCAGCCAACATGGCCATAAAGGCCACTAAAGTCTTACCCGCCCCAACATCACCTTGCAGCAATCGGTTCATCCGTTCGTTGGCGGCCATATCTTTGGCAATATCGCCGAAAGCGCGGTTTTGCGCGGCGGTGGGCGCATAGGGCAGGCTTTTCAATACCCTTGCTTGCAACGCGCCCGTGGCCAAAGTCACCCGACCTTTGGTGCGTCGGAAACTTTGCCGCGCCAGCGCCAATGTCACCTGATGAGCGAAAAATTCGTCATAGGCCAAGCGTTGGCGCGCGGACGACGTGAGGGCAAGATCAGCGTCGTTTTCCGGCGCATGAGCTTGACGCAGGGCCTGCGCCCATGTGGGCCAGCCTTCTTTGACCAAGAGCAAAGGATCAATCCATTCTCCCAACTCTGGCAGATGCGTCATGGTGGCCGTGACTGCGCGCAACAGTGTCTTTTGCGTCAGGCCAGTTGTAAGCGGGTAAACGGGTTCATAGCGCGGCAATGTATCGGCTTGGGTCAGCTCAAGCACATGGTCAGGATGCACCATTTGCGCGATATGATCGAAAATCTCGACCCGCCCTGATACCAAACGCCGCGCCCCTGGGGGAAACAATCCCTCAAGATAGGGGGCGCGGGCGTGAAAGAACACCAGCTGAAATTCCGTCACACTGTCCGAAACTAAAATTCGGTACGGCTTGCCTTTACTGCGCGGCGGCATATGTGCGCCTACCGTCACCTCGACCGTGACGGTGGCGGGGGGAATGACATCAAGGATCGAGAGGCGTCTTTGCCGATCAATCCCAGACTGTGGCAATAAAAACAACAGATCCTTTGGCCGCGTCACACCCAAACTAGCGAACAAAGTCGCCGATTTCGGTCCCACCCCGTCTAGGGTCTCAAGGGTCGCAAACAGCGAAAAAAGCGCTTCAGGGCGGCTCATATGTCAGAGATGAGGGCCAGCCAAGCCGCTTCATCCAGCACTAAAATACCAAGCGCTTGGGCCGCTTTGGCCTTAGACCCCGCGCCCGACCCCGCCACCAGACAATCGGTTTTCGCACTGATCGAGCCTGCGACCTTGGCCCCCAGACGCTCGGCGCGCGCCTTGGCTTCTGCGCGGGTCATGCGCTCAAGACTGCCGGTAAAGACCACGGTTTTGCCCGCAATTGGACTGCCAGACTGAGCGACCGCTTGGGTGGGTAATATGGTGAGTTCACGCACCAACGCTTGGATCGCCGCACGTTCGGCCGAGGATTGAAAGGCCGCGATGACCGAGTTGGCCAAAACCGCGCCTATCCCGACAATCGATAAAAGATCGTCCCAGACGGGGCCTTGATGCGGGGTTGCGGCCATCATTGCGTCCTCTAACTGCGGATAATCCCCATAATGGCGTGCCAAAAGGGTGGCCGACGCCTCGCCCACATGGCGGATGCCAAGGGCATAGATCAGCTTTTCAAAGGCAATTGTGCGTTTTTCATCAATCGCGCTCCAAAGATTCGTTACGGATTTGGCCCCAAAACCATCACGGTTTTGCAGCTTTTGCAACAGATGCACCGCGTCACGGGCTTGCAAGGTAAATATATCGGCAGGGGTTTTCACGGGCAACAGCGTGTCATGATAGAATGTTTCGATCTGCTTGGCACCCAGACCTTCAATGTCAAAAGCGCCGCGTGATACGAAATGCTTAAGCCTTTCAACGGCTTGTGCGGGGCAAATTAGGCCGCCCGTGCAGCGGTGAACTGCGTCCCCTTCTTCCCGCAACGCGACAGAGCCGCACTCGGGGCAGTGTTCGGGAAAGACAAAAGCCACAGACCAAGCTGGGCGTTTGGCCAGATCAAGATCCTTGATTTTTGGGATCACATCGCCCGCACGGTAAATCTGCACATGATCGCCAATGCGAATGTCGCCGCCCTGGCGGATCAATGCCCCTTTGGAGGAGCGCCCTGCAATATAATCTTGATTGTGCAGGGTGGCGTTCGACACAACAACCCCACCCACCGTTACAGGCCGCAGCCGCGCAACGGGTGAAAGTGCGCCGGTGCGCCCCACTTGAATATCAATGCCCAAAAGCTCACTCCAGGCCAGCTCAGCCGAGAATTTATGTGCCACAGCCCAACGTGGGGTGGCGGCGCGAAACCCTAACCGCTCTTGTAAGGCAAGGTCGTTGATTTTGTATACCACCCCGTCAATATCATAACCAAGATCGGCGCGCATATGGGCGATTTCTTCGTAATGAGCCAGCAATGCGGTCACCCCGTCGCAGCGCCGCATCAGAGGGTTGGTCACAAAACCGTAAGCGGCCAGCTTTTCGATGGCGTCAAATTGCGTGCCGGCCAGCGGGGCTGACACTTCACCCCAAGCATAGGCGAAAAAGCGCAGTGGGCGAGCTTTGGTTACCAGCGGATCAAGTTGGCGTAACGACCCTGCGGCCGCATTGCGCGGATTGGCAAAAAGCTTATCACTAAGGGCCGTTTGGCGAGCATTCAGGGCCGCAAAATCACCGTGTGACATATATACTTCGCCCCGCACCTCAAGAACGGGGGGTGCCGAGTCAATGAATTGGGGAATATCACTAATATAAAAGGCATTTGTGGTAACATTCTCACCCACGGCACCATCGCCGCGCGTGGCCGCACTGACCAACTCACCCCCCTCATAGCGCAAGGAAAGCGACAGCCCGTCAATTTTGGGTTCGGCCGTAAAATCAAGCGCGCCCTGATAGCCCAAATATTTGCGGATCCGATCTTCAAAATCGCCCACATCGCCCTCGTCAAATGCATTTTCCAAACTGAGCATCGGCACTCTGTGCTTGACCTTAGAAAAGCCCTCGGATGCGGGGGCACCAACTTTTTCGCTGGGGCTATCGGCGCTTTTTAGGCTTGGAAAGGCAGTCTCAACAGCCAAAAGTTCTTGCTTTAGGGCGTCATATTCAGCGTCTGAGATGCGGGGCGCGTCAAATTGATGATAGTCTTGATTGGCCGCAGTGATTTCGGCATTAAGGACGATAATCCTTTGGTGTGCTTTGACTTCACTTGAGCTAGGCAGATCACGGTTTTTTAGCATCAGAGGGGCTCCTTGTCCTAATGTTTAGGCAAGCTGCAAGCCCGCGTCCAGAACAGAGTTCGACAATTGCACCCGATGAACCCCACTTAAGCTATTTTTTCAATAACCATTGTGCTGACCGCAGGCACCACCAGATTGCGCAGCACATACCAACTCCCAAAAAAACTTAAAAATTTTTAATGTAATTCTCAGCTTGGGCTCATCGATGTCGCCGTAAAGTTGATTTAAAAACATCTCTTTGATAGGCGTAATGCTTTAAGAGGCCTCAGCGAAACTAGGGGATTCCCGTTTGGATAAATGGGCTGTAATATCTGGTCATGAGAAAATCATTTACAACCCAACCGGCCCTTTTCACCACGCATGGCCTTCTTGATCACCCTGCGTTGGGTGCTTTGGACGGGATTGAAAGCCTGATTAACTGGCCGGCACTG
>DPZQ01000101.1:0-2370 GCA_003536295.1 Rhodobacter sp.
CTGGATCCATCAGCTTTACACCTAAACCACTACGGATCAGCACTAGTTCACTATATTTCCGTCCATCTACGATTGGCTGTTCAACACCCTGCTCTGCTGCAGTCTGAATGATTAAATCATTTAGAAAGTTTTGAACTGGGGCCGTTTTATAATGACTACTTAAAGATATCTGCTTATCAGTAAACTGAGAGGGCCATATATCAATAGCGTTACGTTCTTCGTCAGTTACAGCAGCCTCTTTTGCATCTAGTCCAGCCATCATCTCCTCAAATGTTGGGCTCTCATCCCTAATCATAACGCCATAACCATCAAGAGCAGACTTTAACTTTATCAACTCTTTGACATCCGTCTTGGTGGAAAGCATAGGAACACTGCCCTTGCCGTACTTAAAGGCTGCAGGCAATTCTGTAATCGTCTTTATTGAGAAATCATCTATTGCTTTTAACCATTTGGTTTCATCATCTATCTGTGCCTGATCAAACTCTTGGTAGATTACATGCGTAAGTTCCAACAATCTTTTACTGGCTAGGGCTAAATCAGAAGTACTAGTTGATTTTCTTCTGTTGTTTGTAGCCCCTGACCCACTACCAAAGAGGTGCCTGATTGCTCTTGGTATAGAAACTTCAACATTATAAACACCCCGCAAAAGGACCATTCTTGGCTGTGGATAGTCTTTCCAACTAAGTCGTGAACTTGCTTTATTCATATACGGAATTCATATACGGATCTCTGCGCCTGTCGTGACATGTGTCGTGACATGTGTCGTGACATGTGTCGTGACAATACTAGAGCATAATCCTCACATAGCAACATAAAACCCTTTAAAATAAGGGTATGTAAACATTAACTAATAAAGGGAAATGGTGCTGTGAGAGAGGATTGAACTCTCGACCTCACCCTTACCAAGGGTGTGCTCTACCACTGAGCTACCACAGCCGAACCAATTTGCATTTTTGCATCGGGTGGCGGCTGATTAGACGCAAATGGGTGTTCATGCAAGGGTAATCTAGACCTCAATTGCGCGATAAGGTAGGATTTGACAACGAAGCAGCTTGATGGCACCCAGCCCCCATGTCAAAGATACAAAATGACCCAAAACCCAGCCCCGAAGCAAAACGCAGGGAAGATCGCTTAAAGGCGGCCCTAAAGGCCAACATGGCCAAGCGCAAAGCACAAATTAAAGCCCGATCATTGGCTGCAAGCGCGCCAAAAGATCAAGAACAAAGCAGATAGAGGCGAAATGGATTCGATATTGGTCAAAGGTGGCGGCAAGTTAAATGGCGTGATCCCGATTGCAGGGGCAAAGAATGCCTGCTTAACGCTGATGCCCGCGACCTTGCTTACGGACGGGCCCTTAACCCTCACGAACGCTCCGCGCCTGTCTGATATTACCACCATGACTGAGCTTTTGCAGTCATTGGGGGTAGAAGTGACCAGTTTGCAAAATGGCAAAGTATTGGCCCTCTCAAGCGAAAAAATCACCAACCACCGCGCGGATTATGATATTGTACGCAAAATGCGAGCCTCGATCTTGGTTCTTGGTCCCATGTTGGCGCGCGATGGGCATGCTATTGTCTCTCTGCCCGGGGGCTGCGCGATTGGCGCGCGACCGGTTGATCTGCACTTGCAGGTTTTGGCCGCAATGGGGGCAGAGCTTGAGCTACGCGACGGTTATGTGCATGCCAAAGCAATGGGAGGGCGTTTAACTGGCGCGGTTTATGAATTCCCCATCGTCTCGGTTGGGGCGACGGAAAATGCCTTGATGGCAGCCAGTTTGGCACGCGGCACCTCCGTGCTTAAAAATGCGGCGCGCGAACCAGAAATTGTTGATTTGGCCCGATGTTTACGCCGCATGGGCGCGCAAATCGACGGTGAGGGTACCTCGGATATTACCATCCAAGGGGTTGATCGTTTGGGCGGTGCCACGCATCCTGTCGTGACCGATCGGATTGAATTGGGCACTTATATGCTAGCACCCGCCATTTGTGGCGGCGAGGTTGAGCTTTTGGGCGGGCGCATCGATTTGCTATCTGCTTTTTGTGAAAAGCTTGACGCCGCAGGCGTTTCGATCACCGAGACCGAGCGCGGTCTCAAAGTATCGCGGCACGGCGATCGGGTGCGGGCTATTGATGTTATCACCGCCCCCTTTCCCGGCTTTCCAACCGACCTGCAAGCCCAGATTATGGCACTTTTATGCACTGCCGATGGCATGTCTGTCTTGGAAGAGCGTATTTTTGAAAACCGCTTCATGCATGCGCCCGAGCTTATTCGAATGGGGGCAAATATTAATGTGCAAGGCGGAGTGGCGCATGTGAAGGGGGTCACAAAACTCAAAGGCGCACCTGTGATGGCAACGGACTTGCGAGCCTC
>DPZQ01000101.1:2468-14081 GCA_003536295.1 Rhodobacter sp.
TATCATTTAGACCGCGGATATGAGTATGTTGAAGACAAACTTAGGGCCTGCGGTGCCTTGATAGAACGGATAAAAGCCTAATGGTGGATGCGCGGTTTGAAGATTCAGTCGAAGCACCACTGTTTTTGGGGGCCGAAGATCAAAAAGATCTAATCGTTATTGCTACGATCTTGCAAGATGCGGTTTTTACCCGCGCCAAAAGCACCTTTAACCGCAAAAAACGTGAGTTTAGTCTGCTGCTTAATCGTTTTCGCTGGGAAGATGTCAATGCCGCCAAAGCAGAAAAGCGCCAATTTGAACGGGTACAAAGCCTTTTGGTCTTTTCGGATGTAATTTCGATCAAGACATTAGGGCTTGATCTGGAGGATGCAACAACGCCACTTTGGCTTTTGACCTTGCAATGGACTTCTGGGCAAGATTGCTCAGGAATTATCACTTTGCCACTGGCAGGGGGAAGCACCATTGCTATAACGGTTGAAGCCATCTCTGCGCAACTTCGCGACATGACACGGCCCTACTTTGCCCCCTCGGGACTTGTTCCAACGCATAATATTTAGTAACCCCATCTTGACCCTAAAGGCCAAGAGAACCGAATGCTACAACAGCGAAACGGACCTTTAATGCCACACTTCATTTCAACTCAAGAATTTGATTTTAAAAGAAAATTTAAAATTTTACTTGGCATGAAGCGGGAAGAGGCCCCCGATGTTGATGCAACCGTGGCGCAGATCATTGCGGACGTGCGCGCAAACGGGGATGCGGCGATCATTGCGCTGACCAAGCAATTTGACGGGATGACCTTAACGCCGGAAACCATTGCCTTTTCGCCAGACGAGATTGCACGGGAAGTTGCAAAAGTGTCAAACCAAGATCGTACAGCGCTGGAATTGGCAGCGCACAGGATAAAGGACTATCACGCGCGCCAAATGCCCCAGGACGCCCAATGGACGGATGAGGTTGGGGCAACTTTGGGCTGGCGTTGGACGCCCGTTTCAGCCGCAGGGCTTTACGTGCCCGGTGGCACAGCCTCATACCCGTCATCGGTTTTGATGAATGCTATTCCCGCCCGAGTGGCAGGGGTTGAGCATCTTTCAATCTGTTGTCCCACCCCAAACGGCGTGGTGAACCCATTGGTTTTGCTGGCCGCCCAAATCTCTGGCATTGACCGCATTTACCGCATCGGCGGAGCGCAAGCGATTGCCGCTTTGGCCTACGGCACCGAAACGATTATGGCGGTTGACAAAATCACAGGGCCTGGAAATGCCTATGTAGCAGCCGCCAAACGGCGTGTTTTTGGGCAAGTTGGCATAGATATGATTGCGGGACCCTCAGAAATTCTGGTGATTGCCGACGGTGACAATGACCCCGATTGGATAGCTCTTGATCTTTTGTCACAAGCAGAACATGACGCAAGCGCGCAGGCGATTTTGATCACTACAGACGCGGCTTTGGCACAAAAGGTAATTCAAGCCATTGAAAAAATAATAGAAAAGCTTGAGCGGCGTGCTATCGCCGCTGCCTCGTGGCGCGATTACGGCGCGGTAATTTTGGTGAAAAATCTGGCCGAAGCAGCCGCCTTATCCAACCAAATTGCCCCCGAACATTTAGAGCTGATGGTTCAAGACCCCGATGCTTTGGCGCAAATCATCACCCATGCTGGTGCAATTTTTCTTGGGGCTTTTACTCCCGAGGCGATTGGCGATTATGTCGGGGGGCCAAACCATGTATTGCCCACAGCCCGTTCGGCGCGGTTCTCAAGTGGACTTTCAGTTATGGATTTTGTTAAACGCACCACATTGACAAAAATGACCCCCGCAGCGTTAGCAGCCATTGGACCCGCGGCTGAACGTCTGGCCACCTCAGAAAGTCTCGAGGCTCACGGGCTTTCAGTGCGCGCTCGACTTGCGCGGCTAAATGCAGGCACCACCCCATGAACCGCCTTTGCCATATTGACATCGATACCCGCGGTCTGGTCGCCCCCACGGCAGAAATAGAACAAGAACGCCAAGTCGCGATCTTTGATCTTTTGGAAGATAACAGCTTCGCTCTACCCTCGCGCGACAACAAACCTGCCCCAAGCGGCCCCTTTTGCCTGCTTTTGGCCATCCGCGAGGGGCGATTGGTCTTTGACCTAACAAACAACGCCAAAGAAAAACTGGCCGAGTTTCACTTATCTTTGGGACCCTTCCGTCAGGTTGTGAAAGATTATTTTCAGATTTGTGAAAGTTACTTTGAGGCAGTAAAGCGCCTGCCTCCCAGCCAAATTGAGGCCATCGACATGGCGCGACGTGGCATTCACAACGAAGGCGCCCGGGTCTTGCAAGAAAGGCTCATGGGTAAGGCCGAAATTGACATCGACACGGCACGCCGCCTTTTCACTCTGATATGCGTTTTGCACTGGGGGTAATATGGGCGGTTCTCTTCCTCAATCGGTATTGTTTTGCTGCGATCATAATGCGGTGCGCTCGCCCATTGCTGAAGGTTTGATGAAACATTTGTATGGCCAAAGCTGCTATGTGCAGTCGGTGGGCGTTTACAATGACATGGAGATTGACGGCTTCTCCATTGCCGTGTGCCAAGAATTGGGGATAGAGTTGGCCCGCCATCGCTCGCGCAGTTTTGATGAAATGCAAGAATGGGGAGATGATCTTTCGGCGTTTGATTTGATCATCGCTCTGTCGCCAGCCAGCCAACGCCGCGCACTTGACCTGACTCGGCTTTTTCATTTGCATGTGGAATATTGGCCGATATTAGACCCAACAGATCTAGGCGAGGCGCGGAGCCAAAAACTTGATGCCTACCGCCAAACCCGCGACCAAATACTAACCCGTTTGAAAGAACGTTTTGGCCCTAGAACGCAACCTTAACCGCAAAAATGCGCCAAAAAAACGATAAACAATCCTTTGGTGCCGGAAGTA
Source organism: Rhodobacter sp. (assembly GCA_003536295.1). Taxonomy (GTDB): domain Bacteria; phylum Pseudomonadota; class Alphaproteobacteria; order Rhodobacterales; family Rhodobacteraceae; genus UBA10365. The sequence continues at coordinate 5,387 of DPZQ01000101.1, forward strand.
TATTTTGATATATTATCCAAAAAATGATCTAAAGTATTGATTTAAATATGTAATTTTAAAAATCTTGCATGCTCATTTTTTCCTTGAAAATTTGGTCGTTCGGGCGCATTTACCCCCATGGCGGCGATTATGCGGCCCAACCTCAATTGGAGTGAACATGGCCAAAGAAGACATTCTCGAATTCCCTGGTGTTGTGAAGGAACTTTTGCCCAACGCGACATTTAAGGTCGAGCTTGAAAATGGCCATGAATTGATTGCCGTGATGGCAGGAAAAATGCGCAAAAACCGTATTCGTGTTTTGGCAGGCGATAAGGTTCAGGTTGAAATGACCCCTTATGACCTTTCGAAAGGCCGCATAAACTATCGCTTTAAATAATGCGTTTAATCTTAGGGTCTGCAAGCCCACGGCGGCAGGCACTCTTGGCCCAAATAGGCCTTAGGCCTGACGCGATCATTCCCCCAGATATAGACGAAACACCGCTTAAGGGCGAACTCCCGCGCGCTTACTGCGCACGCATTGCACGGGCCAAAACATTGGCGATTACCGCCGCCCCCGATGATATGGTGTTGTGTGCAGACACAACCGTAGCCCTTGGGCGCAGGATCTTGGGCAAGCCCCATGACAAAGCCCAAGCGACGCAGTTTTTACTGACTTTGGGTGGGCGACGTCATCAGGTGATCACCGCAATTGCACTTAAATACGGCGATCAGATTTGGACCCGTGAAGTGGTAAGTCAAGTGAAAATGAAACGCCTTTCGGAACTTGAACTTAAAAGCTATCTGGACAGTAACGAATGGCAAGGCAAAGCGGGCGGTTATGCCATACAAGGCATGGCCGAGGCCTTCATCTCGTGGATTTCAGGCTCATTCAGCGCCATTGTCGGACTGCCTGTAGCAGAGACCGTGGCCCTGCTGACAACAGCAGGCTACCCCGTTTATGGAGCCAAAGAATTGAAGGATAACCTATGATTGGTCGCGTCATTTTGCTAGGTCAAGTCAATGGCCAAGATGCCGCAGCCCTTATGGTTGATGGACAATTACTGGATTTTTTGATTGATCCACGTGACGACACCCCTCTTGCAGGCGCTATCTACCGGGCCACGGTTGACCGTCAGGTCAAAGGGCAAGGCGGTGTTTTTGTAAAATTGCCAAATGGCATGATGGGCTTTTTGCGCCAAGTCTCGGGGCTTGCACCGGGGCAAAAGACTTTGGTACAGCTGACCGGATTTGCCGAGGACGGGAAGGCGTTGCCCGTAACTAGCCGTTTGCTATTTAAAAGCCGTTTGGTGATTGTGACGCCCGGCGCGCCAGGCTCAAACATATCGCGCAAGATTAAAGACGAAGATCTGCGCCAAGCACTACAGGGTGTTGCCGATAGCGCGATGACAGGATCAAGCTCCGACCTCGGCTTAATTCTACGATCTGCCTGCGCAACGGCAGATCTGGACGAGATCCGCCAAGATATTGCCGACATGCGGCTTTTGGCAGAAAATGTGTTAGCCGATTTGGCCGGCGGGCCCGAACTTTTGGTTGATGGCGCTTTGGCGCATGAGGCGGCTTGGCGCGACTGGGCCGACCCGGAGCCTGACGCGGTAGAACAACACCCCACCGCACTAGAAGATAATGGCGTGCTTGAGGCGATTGACGCGCTTTTGGCTCCAATGGTGCCGCTTGATACAGGGGGCTCAATGATTATTGAGCCCACACGCGCGCTAGTGGCCGTCGATGTGAATACCGGGCTCGACACGTCACCGGCGGCCAGCCTTAAAGTTAATATAGCTGCCGCGCGCGACCTGCCGCGCCAATTACGCCTGCGCGGCCTCGGCGGGCAGGTGGTGGTTGATTTCGCGCCTATGCCCAAACGTGACCGCGCAATCCTTGAACAGGTCTTGCGCGCCGCATTTAAGGGCGAAGCAGCCGAGACATCTTTGGTGGGCTGGACGCCCCTTGGCCTTTATGAATTGGTACGCAAACGCGACCGCCAGCCTTTACGTGACCTGATGAAAGCCTAAAATGACCTGCCCGATCTGCGCCAAAGATACGCACCAAAGCTACCGTCCCTTTTGCTCAAAAAGATGTGCAGATGTTGATTTGGGGCGTTGGCTCACTGAAAGCTATGTGGTTGCTGCGTCTTCTGATGGTGAAGCCACAACCACGAAAGATGAAGACCCAAACGCATAATAGGGTCGGATCACGGGGTGCTATATTTTAGGGTCTGGGTTTTCCGTATGTCCATCGACTGCAATTATTTGTCCCGACACCATACGCGCGCCATCTGAGGCCAAAAAAACCGCCATATTAGCAACATCTTGCGCCGTTACAAAGCTGCGCATGGATGTGCCCGCCGCGTAGCCTTGATAAATTGCATCGCGGCTTGTACCTTTGAGTTCAGCTTCTCTTTCTAAGACCCGCTCAATCCTTGGCCCCTCAACCGCGCCTGGACAAATCGAGTTGGCGCGGATCCCAAAAGGCCCCAGCTCCATCGCGACGGTTTTCATAATACCATTGGTACCCCATTTTGCAGCGGCATAGGGCGCACGGTTAGGGTGTCCATGGATCCCCGAAGTGGAGGAAGTGTATATAATTACCCCAGCCTTTTGTGCTTTCATCAATGGGGCGGCGGCGCGTGTGGCCAAAAACGCCCCTTGCAAATTCACCCCTATACACGCTTGAAACCCCTCAAGCGGCATATCCTCGATCATAGCGGTTGGGCCTGCAATCCCCGCATTTGAACATAACACATCTAATCCTCCCCAAGTCTTTGTAATATTTACAAACAGGTCTATGACTTGATCTTCTTGGGCCATGTCGGTTTGGCTGCAAAGCCAATCTTTAGGGCAGTCATCAAGAGCAGTTTGGTCGATGTCAGTTACCCAAACCTGCGCGCCTATGCTTCCAAAGGCTTGGGCCATCGCATAACCAATGCCCGATCCACCCCCCGTAATTAAAACACGCTGCGCCATTTAATACCCTTTCCATGAAATTAGTAGCACGAATACGATCATTAAACTCGCGCGCTTGCAATTGATTTCAAAAATAAAAGAATTTTCGACATTATTTTCGAAAAAATTTCGTTTTACAAAAGATGACAACAAAGTAAAAATAGAGTAAAAGCCTATTTTCATAGGAATAAAAAAACAAAAAGTCCACCGAGTTTCCTGAAAAGTGACTTATGCAAGTGGCACTCAACTCCAAAATCCCACAAAAAATAGAATATAGAATAAGGCTAGAATTTCTCCCCCCGATTGATTATAGGTAACTATGGTTTTTGATTATGTGACCACTCAAACAGAATTTTTAGTGCATTGTCGGATTTACTCCTTGACCTGCCGCAAACAACATGAATTGTTTTGTGCAAGGCTGGATAAATTAAGCCTGTGAATGTCTAGATTTATAATAAGAAAAACACCAAGAGGGAGACTTTGGTAAATGGAAGATTTTTCGAAAAAACTAAAAGACGCAGAGCGTTTGGCCGCACGGTCTGGCGTGTCGCGCCGTGATTTCATGCAACTTGCAATGATGACTGGCCTTTCAGTGTCAGCAGCTGGTGCGATGTTCTCAAAAGCTGAAGCTGCCGAAACACCGAAAAAAGGTGGCACACTCCGCATGGGTATGGAGGGCGGCTCAGCGACAGACAGTCTGGACCCACGCACATATGCGGACAGCGTTATGATCGCAGCCTCGTTGGCAGTTTATGACAGCATGGTTGAATTTGACAATGCTGGAAACCCAACAGGCGCCCTACTTGAAAGCTGGGAAGCAAAACCAGGCGCTGTTGAGTGGATTTTCAATGTGCGTCAAGGGATCAAATTCTCGAACGGCAAAACTTTGGATGCGGACGATATTCTTTATTCGATCGGCATTCACCGTGGCGAAGACACAAAATCACCAGCAAAAGGCATTTTGGCACAAATCGCAGATATTAAAGCCATTACACCAAGCCAAATCTCCGTTACCTTGTCGTCTGGAAATGCTGACTTCCCCGTTATATTGGGTGACTACCATCTGGTTGTTGTCCCTAACGGCTTCACAGATTGGGAAAATCCAGTTGGAACTGGTGCTTATAAATTAGCAAGCTTTGAACCAGGCGTTCGCTTGGTCTTTGAAAACCGCGGCGACTACTGGATGGCAGGCCGAGCAAACTTCGACCGTGTTGAACTTTTGAACATCCAAGATGTCGCAGCCCGTACGGCGGCCCTACAATCTGGCCAAGTTGATGCGGTCAACCGTTTGGACGCTCGCACAGTGGATCTGATGAAAGGCAATAATGCCTTAAGCATCGTGCGTACCAAAGGAACGGGTAACCGCTTCTGTTTCGTGTCACGCGTGACTTCGCCAGGCTTCGAAAATAAAGATCTGCGGTTAGCTCTAAAATGGGGCATCGACCGCGAAAAAATCATTGACTCAGTCTATTCGGGCTATGCGGTTCCAGGCAACGATCACACACTTGATGCCTTTAACCCATATTACAACACCGAAATGCCACAGCGCGCCTATGATCCAGACAAAGCTGCTTACCACTTTAAAAAATCTGGACTCAGCGGCGAGATCACGCTTTCAACGTCAGAAGGCGCTTGGGGCTCTGCGGTAGACTGCGCTCAGCTTTACCAAGAATCAATGTCCAAAGCCGGTATTACATTAAATGTGAAAAAAGAATCGGCTGACGGTTATTGGGACAATGTTTGGCTCAAAGAGCCTTTCTGCGCCGTTTACTGGGGCCGTCGTTTGTCTGCTGACCAAACCTTTACCCAGGTCTACGGTTCGGGTTCTGACTGGAACGACTCGGATTGGCGCGTTCCTGCGTTTGACAAGTTGGTTGAGGCCGCTCGGGTTGAGTTGGATGAGACAAAACGTAAAGAGCAGTACTTCGAATGCCAAGAAATGATCGCCGAGGATGGTGGCATGGTATGCTTTGCTATTACCGATTACCTAGACGGTTATTCGTCGAAAGTTATGGGGGTACAGCCACATGCGCGCTATGATATGAATGACAACCGTATTGCGTCCAAGGGCTGGTTTGCTTAAGTTTAAGCTAAAATAAATGGGAAGACCCGATAAATGTTACGATTAATTATGACACGGGTCTTCCTAGGTTGTGTGACCCTGTTTGCTGTGACTCTCTTGATTTTTGCAGCAACAGAAATTCTGCCAGGTGATGTCGCCTCGGCTGTTTTAGGGCAAGGGGCGACACCCGAAACCCTGGCAGCCTTTCGCATTGAATTAGGCTTAGATCGTCCAGCTTACGTGCGTTATCTAGAATGGCTAACCAATGCACTGCAGGGTGATTTGGGTATAGCTATGACCAACAAACGTGAAGTGCTGGCCACAATTACCCCACGCCTTTATAATACTTTATTTTTAGCAGGTTATGCGGCGGCCATCGCCGTGCCAATTGCGATTATCCTTGGAATAATTGCAGCTATTAATGAAGGAAAATGGATCGACCGCGCCGCAAACATCTTAACACTGGGCGCAATTTCGGTGCCCGAATTTTTCATCGCATATATTTTGATTTTAGTCTTTGCAACTAATTTGGGCTGGTTTCCATCTTTGTCGACCGTTTATGGCGATATGGGCTTTTGGCAGAAGATCCATGTGGTGGCGCTGCCCGCCTTGACCCTAACGATGTTGGTTATGGCGCATATGTTGCGAATGACGCGGGCTTCAGTCTTGGCGATAATGTCGCAACCCTATATCGAGATGGCCTTTCTCAAAGGTCTGCCACGCCGACGCGTGATTTTGCGCCACGCTTTGCCAAATGCAGCAGCTCCCATCATTTCGGTTGTGGCCCTGAACTTAGCCTATTTAATCGTAGGCGTAGTCGTAATTGAGGTTGTTTTTGTTTACCCAGGGGTTGGCCAATATATGGTTGATGGCGTTTCAAAGCGCGACCTTCCGGTCATTCAGGCCTGCGCCTTGGTGTTTGGGGGTGCATTTGTGCTTTTGAATACTATCGCAGATATTCTTGCTATTCTTGTAAATCCACGCCTAAGGCATCCACGTTAGAGAGATATGGCTATTCAAAATTCATTAAAAAATCCGCCGATTTCCGCAAAGATTGGTATGGTGATCTTGGTGGTTTTCATCTTTTTCGCTATTTTTGCGCCGCTCATCGCCCCATACGGCGAGGCTGAGTCTATTGGTAAAACATGGGCCTCACCCTCGGCTGAGTTTTTGCTTGGTACCGATAACATTGGACGCGACATGCTGTCGCGCATCATATTCGGTGCGCGTATGACCCTTGGAGTAGCAACGGCCTGTACACTTTTGTCTTTCTTAATTGGTATTACAATGGGGCTTTTGGCCGCAGTGGCTGGCAAAGCAATAGATCAGATCTTGTCGCGGTTTGTTGATCTTATGTTGTCTATTCCTATTTTGGTTTTTGCTTTGATGATCTTATCAATGTTTGGCTCGAGCCTGTTTACATTGATTATCACAATTGGTATTTTGGACAGTTTTCGGGTGTTTCGCTTGGCACGCTCGATAGCTATCAATATCGTTGTAACTGAGTTTGTCGAAGTGGCACGTTTGCGTGGTGAAGGCCTGTGGTGGATCATGGTGCGCGAAGTGCTACCCAATGCGCTGCCCCCGATGATTGCTGAATTTGGCCTGCGCTTTTGCTTTAACTTTTTATTCGTAGCAGGACTTAGCTTTTTAGGTTTGGGAATTCAGCCTCCCTTTGCCGATTGGGGGGGCATGGTGCGCGAAAATGGTCGTGCGATTGCCTTCGGCATTCCTGCGCCGCTTTGGCCTGCGATTGCGATTGGCCTTACCACTATCAGTGTCAACATGATTGTAGACTGGATACTTTCCATAAATGCCCGCCCCTCTGGCGCCTCGGCGGAGATGTAGAATGACCTCCCCAATTTTGAAAATCCAAAATCTACGCATTGAGAACCTGGCTGGCGATGTGCTTGTTGATAATGCAAACCTGTCGTTGATGCCAGGCAAAGTGCTTGGCCTTATTGGTGAGTCAGGAGCGGGGAAATCCACCATAGGTCTAGCCGCGATGAGCTATGCGCGAGGCGGCTGCAAAATCACTGGCGGGCAAGTTGAAATTGATGGTGTTGTCATTCAAGAGCTATCTGCCGAAGGGCGCGCCCAGTTTCGTGGGCGCCGTATTGCTTATGTGGCGCAGTCGGCTGCGGCCTCGTTTAATCCCGCCCACACAATAATGGATCAAGTGTGCGAAATGCCTGTTCATCACGGTGTGCGAGGCCGTATAGAAGCCGAGGCTTGGGCCGTTGAGATGTTTCGCACACTAGAACTGCCCGACCCTGAAAGTTTTGGAGCGCGCTACCCGCACCAAGTATCTGGTGGTCAGTTGCAACGTGCGATGGCTATTATGGCCATTTCTGCTAACCCCGATATCGTAGTATTTGACGAACCAACAACCGCGTTAGACGTCACGACCCAAATCGAAGTGTTGGTTTTGATCAAGAAACTTATTCGCGATTATAATATCGCCGCCCTTTACATAACCCATGATCTGGCCGTGGTTGCACAAATAGCTGACCACATTATGGTACTGCGTCAGGGTAAAATGGTTGAACTGGAGACAACTGGAAATATCCTGCACAGCCCCAAACAACCCTACACAAAAGAGCTTGTCGAAGACCGCCAAACATCCGATGTGTTTCGTGAAATAATCCTAAAGGCTGACCGCGAAGTGATCCTAGATGCCGCACACATCACAGCGCATTACGGTGATTTTGAGGTTTTAAAGGATGTGTCAATCACGGTTGCCAAAGGTGAAACGGTGGCTATTGTGGGGGAGTCTGGCTCGGGAAAAACCTCGCTTGCGCGCGTTATTGTGGGGCTTACGGAACGCAGTTCTGGAGATTTAACATTTTTAGGTCAGACGCTTAGCCCTGCCCTAAAGCATCGTAGCCGCGATGATCTGCGCAAAGTACAACTCATCTATCAACAGCCCGACGTCGCCCTGAATCCCCGCCACACCGTCGGAGAGATTATCGGACGCCCTATAAAGTTCTACTTTAACCGCACAGCTGATGAGGTGCGCGAACGTACCCTTGAGCTTCTTGAGCAGGTGGGCCTACCGGCCGATTATATTGATCGTAAATCAATCGCTCTTTCGGGAGGGCAAAAGCAACGTATCTGTATCGCGCGTGCTTTGGCCGCGGAACCAACCTTGATCATCTGTGATGAGCCCACCTCGGCTTTAGATCAGCTGGTTGCAGATGAGATATTAAAATTGCTACAAAAATTACAAGATGAACTGGGGCTTTCATATCTGGTGATCACCCATGATCTTGGGATCGTGCGGCGCATTGCGCACCGCACAGCCGTGCTACTGCGCGGCGAGTTGGTTGCCAGTGGGGCGACCGGCGACATCTTTAAGCCGCCCTTCCATCCCTACACGGAAAAGCTTTTGCAATCAGTGCCCGAATTGCGCGAAAGCTGGTTGGAAGAGATTACCGCAAAACGCGCAGAATAATCCACACCTCAAAATTAACCTAAGATGAAAATCTGCGACTTAGATTTAAAAGTCTTATTTAAATCTGGTACTTAGACTTTGGCCTTTTTGAAATTTCAAAGAATTAAAATGCGACGCTTATTGTGAAAAGAGTAGCATTTTCGATCTGGACAAGGGGCGCAACCTCACTTAAACACTCGCTACTGACCGTTGTTATAGACGATCAGTGCCCGAGTAGCTCAGGGGTAGAGCAGTGGA
>DPZQ01000070.1 GCA_003536295.1 Rhodobacter sp.
AATGGTTTCAAAAAAATCTGATGTAAAAACTAGACTTATGACACCCGAAGAAGCTGTAGGTTTAGGTGCTTTAGCATTATTTGGTGAAAAATACGGCGATGAAGTACGTGTTGTGTCCATGGGCAAGCGGGCAGGCTCTCAAAAAGGTCAAGATCTGGCTACCTATTCACTTGAGCTTTGCGGCGGAACTCATGTGAACCGGTTGGGCGAAATTGGTATGTTTGTTTTGCTTGGCGACGCGGCTTCGTCAGCAGGTGTGCGACGGATTGAGGCACTGACTGGGGCGGGCGCTATGGCGCATTTGAAGGCGCAAACTCGTCAATTGTCGGATATTGTCAACGTGTTAAAAGTGGTACCAGCTGAATTGGCCGATCGAGCAAAGGTTTTGCTAGAGGAACGGCGCCTGCTCAGCAATGAGGTGGCGCAGCTGCGCCGTGAGTTGGCTATGGGCGGCGTTGGTGCCAAGAATATTGACGTGGTTGAGGTGAACGGCATTAATTTGATCGCGCAAGTGCTTTCTGGCGTATCTGGCAAAGATCTACCAGGTCTTATTGATGAGATGAAGGCCCAGATAGGGTCTGGCGTCATTGTCCTGATTGCCGATACTGGTGCCAAACCTGCGGTTGCGGCGGGCGTTACCGCCGATCTGACCGAGCGTATTTCTGCAGTTAATCTGGTTAAAACCGCAGCGCTCGCCTTGGGTGGCAAGGGTGGCGGCGGTCGCCCTGATATGGCGCAAGCGGGCGGCGTTGATATTGCGGGCGCGGACCAAGCAATTTTGGATGTCACAAAACTGTTGGAGGTTTAAATGCCCACCGCCCTTTGGATTGCCCATGTTGATGTGCTCGACGTCGAACGCTATAAGCTTTATGCCGTGCCGGCCGGGGCTGTGATCGCCTCATTTGGCGGTGTATTTTTGGCCCGTGCAACGCGAGCGGTTCAGCTTGAAGGAGAAGGGCGCGCGCGCAATGTTGTGGCGCGCTTTCCATCTCTTGAGGCGGCGGTGGCTTGCTATAGTTCACCAGAATATCAAGCTGCTATGGCCGCTGCGCAAGGTGCGTCTGTGCGTAGCTTAATGGTTTTGGAAGAGAATTAATCTGAAGTCTTGCTGTAATTTTTTAAGTTAGAAAGGCCGCGATTTATCGCGGCCTTTCTACTAGTTTGCACGTGATTGACGCTTGCGTTCATGCGGGTCTAGGTGGCGTTTGCGCAGTCGCACCGCTTTAGGCGTTACTTCTACAAGTTCGTCATCATCAATATATGCAATGGCTTGTTCAAGCGACATTTTTACAGGCGTTGTCAAACGTACCGCTTCATCCGTGCCTGAAGCGCGCACGTTGGTCAGCTGTTTGCCTTTAAGTGGGTTCACCTCAAGGTCATTTTCGCGGTTATGCTCTCCAATTACCATGCCTGTGTAGACTGGTTCTTGCACGCCAATAAAGAAATGACCGCGGTCTTCCAGTTTCCACATTGCATATGCCACGGACACGCCACTTTCCATAGAGATTAAGACTCCAGCGCGTCGGCCTTCAATTGGGCCCTTATGTGGGGCCCATTCGTGAAATACTCGGTTTAAAACACCGGTGCCGCGTGTGTCTGTCATGAATTGACCGTGATAACCAATCAACCCACGTGAGGGGACATGTGCTATAATGCGTGTCTTGCCAACGCCTGCTGGCTTCATTTCAACCAGATCGCCCTTACGAGGACCTGTTATCTTTTCAATTACGGCGCCTGTATATTCGTCGTCTACGTCGATTGTGACCTCTTCGATTGGCTCAAAGCGCTTCCCGTCTTTCTCTTGGAACAAGACGCGCGGGCGAGATATCGATAGCTCAAACCCTTCGCGACGCATGTTCTCAATCAAAACACCCATTTGCAATTCGCCCCTACCTGCGACTTCGAACGCGTCGCCACCTGGTGTGTCCGTAACTTTGATTGCTACATTCACTTCGGCTTCACGCATCAGACGTTCGCGGATCACACGGCTTTGCACCTTACTGCCGTCCTTACCTGCAAGTGGGCTATCATTTATGCCAAAGGTCACGGAAATGGTTGGCGGATCAATTGGTTGTGCGGGCAAGGCCACGTCAACGGAAAGATCGCACAGTGTATCAGCAACGGTAGCCTTGGTCATACCAGCAAGGGTAACAATATCTCCTGCTTCTGCCAAATCAATGGGTGTTTGTTGTAAACCGCGAAATGCCAAAACTTTGGATACTCGAAACTGTTCAATTTTTTCGCCTGTGCGTGACAAGGCTTTGATTGTGTCACCAGCTTTAAGTGTGCCAGCTTCGACACGGCCCGTCAAAATACGTCCAATAAAAGGGTCTGCAGACAAGGTTGTAGCCAACATTTTAAAAGGTTCGTTACGCTGCGCCAATTGCGCGGGCTGTGGCACATGTTTCACCACTAAAGCATAAAGAGCTGATAGGTCTTTGCGTGGACCGTCGAGACCTTCATCGGCCCAACCAGCGCGACCCGATGCATAAAGAACAGGGAAATCAAGTTGCTCGTCTGTGGCGCCTAAATTGGCGAAAAGGTCGAACACCTCGTTTAAAGCGCGATCAGGTTCGGCGTCAGACTTGTCAACTTTGTTCAAAACCACAATAGGGCGCAGACCCAAGGCGAGCGCTTTTGATGTAACAAACTTGGTTTGTGGCATGGGGCCTTCAGCCGCGTCCACCAACAAAACCACACCATCAACCATCGACAGGATCCGCTCAACCTCACCGCCAAAATCGGCGTGTCCGGGCGTGTCAACTATATTGATGCGCAAACCGCCCCATTCAAGAGATGTGCATTTGGCCAAGATCGTGATGCCACGCTCACGTTCAATGTCGTTACTGTCCATTGCACGTTCAGCAACGGCTTGATTATCACGGAATGAACCAGATTGTTTTAATAGCTCATCCACCAATGTGGTTTTGCCATGGTCGACGTGCGCGATAATGGCAATATTGCGTAGCTCCATTGGGAGGGTCTCTTTCATTTTCAAAGGTTGAGGCGGCGTTATAGTACTCGCAGCCAAAAGGCCAGCGCTTTGCGCGTTATTGTTCGTTTAAATGGTTAATCTCTGAGTTTTATTGTTTATTTGTTGAAAAAATGCCGCGCTTTCGCGTGCACAAAGTCCCAAATCTTTGGTGCACCCTTCGCAACTTTATCCCCCACACGGGATTTGAGCTGCTCGATGGTGACGTTGTAGTCTGTCCAACTGCCTCCACCTGCAGCGATGTTTTGTAACACGGGTTGCACCCGATCCAGCGCTTTGGCAAAAATTGCATCTGAAGTTTGGGCGTCTTCGAACTCGTTCCACAGGGCGCGAAAACGGGTGGCTTGGTCGGGAGGCAAAAGACCGAACAGGCGATCAGCGGCCTTTTCTTCGGCCAGAACTTGTGTTTTTGGGTCATGTTGCCCATGTAAAGGCGCATCCCCAGCGTCGATCTCCACTATATCATGGATCAACAGCATCTCGATCACCCGCGCTATATTGACGTCTGGCCCAGCTTGGTCAGCCAAAACCATGGCGTAAAGGGCAATATGCCAAGAATGTTCTCCCGAATTTTCAAGGCGTTCTCCCGCCAGAACGGGGGTTGCTCGCAAGATTTTTTTTAGTGCATCTGCTTGCGTTAGAAACAAAAATTGCTGTTCTAGGCGTGTGCTCACCTTGTTGCTTCGGTTAAGCGGCGCGCAACATATGATGAGACCATGTTTATCATGGGATTCATATGCTTTTCTTCGTCTTTAAAGAAATGGTCTGCCCCTTCGACCACTTCGTGGCTTACGGTTATTCCTTTTTGGTCGTGCAGCTTATTAACCAAAGTAACAGTATCGTTTGGCATAGCAACCCTATCGGCGGACCCGTTGATGATCAGACCCGATGAAGGACAGGGGGCCAAAAAACTAAAGTCATACATATTGGCAGGGGGAGCAACCGAGATAAACCCCGTAATCTCAGGGCGACGCATCAAAAGCTGCATTCCAATCCAAGCGCCAAAGGAGAACCCCGCAACCCAGCAATGTTTGGTATTTTGGTTCATTGATTGCAAATAATCCAGCGCCGAGGCAGCGTCAGAGAGTTCGCCTATTCCTTGTTCATATTCGCCTTGAGATCGGCCAACACCGCGAAAGTTAAAGCGTAAGACCGTAAACCCCAAGCGATAAAAGGCGTAATGTAAGTTGTAAACAACTTTATTATTCATCGTGCCGCCAAACTGCGGATGCGGATGCAACACAATCGCAATAGGCGCGTCGCGCTCTTTTTGCGGATGGTAGCGGCCTTCTAATCGCCCCTCGGGGCCGGTGAAAATTACTTCGGGCATGGTGCCTGCCTCTTGTTAGCCGGGAAATCTTGATTATTTCCATCGGAATATGTATCACTCAAGGGAATAGCCCTTGCCTTGGATGTGAGTTAAGCGCCCAAACGCTAAACGTCAATGAATTTACAAAGGAATATTAATGAAACTCTCGACCAAAGGTCGTTATGCTGTAGTTGCTTTGGCTGATCTGGCCTTGGGCAAGGGGGATGGACTGGTGTCTCTGGCAGAAATAGCCCGCAAACAAAATATTTCTTTACCCTATTTAGAGCAACTTTTTGTGAAATTGCGCCGCGCGGGTTTGGTGACGGCAGTGCGGGGACCTGGCGGTGGCTATCGTCTGGGACGGTCAGCCGAAAGTATTCGCATATCCGAAATCCTGTCTGCGGTTGAAGAGACCGTCTCGGCCATGCATTCGGGTGCCGGGGCGATGGGTGGTGTATCTGGGACTCGAGCTCAGTCCTTAACCAACCGACTGTGGGAGGGGCTCTCAGCCCAAGTCTATGTTTTTTTACACCAAACCCGCCTATCAGACGTGGTTCGCAATGAAATGGCGCCGTGCCCTGCGGTGCCTGCACTTTTTGAAATTGTGGATGAGCAGTAATGGCAAGTGCCGAAGTGAAACGGAGCTATCTAGATTATAATGCTACAACACCGCTGCATCCAAAGGTGCGCACAGCCATGGTTGCGGCCATGGATCTGTTGGGTAACCCCTCATCGATTCATGCTGAAGGTCGTGCGGCTAAAGCTGCGGTTGAAAAAGCCCGCGCACAGGTGGCCACGGCTCTTGGGGCAGATGGAGCGGATATTATTTTTACGGCCTCGGCGACCGAGTCAGCGGCGCTTGCCCTTGCTGGGCGCGACCTTTCTTGCAGTTTGGTAGAGCACGACGCGGTGGCCGCATGGTGCACGCCAAATCTTATCACCAACACCTCAGGCCAAGTCACC
>DPZQ01000042.1 GCA_003536295.1 Rhodobacter sp.
CGTGTCATCCAAGAACATATATTCTGAACAAGGGTTCGACGCGCGAATCTGGCCATCTTCGGGGCAAGTATGCCAAGCGTTGACCGTGTCGTGAAACTGAATGCCAGGATCGGCGCAAGCCCAAGCCGCGTGACCCACTTGGTCCCAAAGTTCTTTGGCTTTAATGGTTTTGGCCACTTTCCCGTCAGTGCGCCTAATAAGCGCCCAGTCCGTATCCGCTTTGACCGCTTGCAAGAACGCATCCGTGACCCGCACAGAATTGTTGGAATTTTGGCCCGAAACCGAAATATAGGCTTCAGAATCCCAATCTGTATCATAGGTTGGAAATTCGATCGAGGCAAAGCCCTGACGCGCATATTGCAAGACCCTATTGATATAGGTTTCGGGGATCATTGCTTTTTTAGCGCTGCGAATGGCAACTTTAAGAGTGTCATTCTTAGCCGGATCAGTGGCATCTGCCATTGATCCATCCCAACCGCCAATGGCGGTGAAAATCTCATTTAATTTGACTTCGTGGATTTTTGAGCCCGCCACAAGTGAGGCGACCTTTTGCTCTTCAATCACTTTCCAATTGATAAACGCTTCGACATCGGGGTGATCCATATCACAAATCACCATTTTCGCAGCACGCCGTGTGGTGCCACCAGACTTGATCGCGCCTGCGGCCCGATCTCCAATTTTCAAAAAACCCATCAAGCCCGAAGATTTACCCCCGCCCGATAGTTTTTCACCATCGCCGCGCAATGAGGAAAAGTTAGTGCCGGTACCCGAGCCATATTTGAACAAACGCGCTTCACGCACCCAAAGATCCATGATACCACCGTCGCTGACCAAATCATCTTTAACCGATTGTATAAAACAGGCGTGTGGCTGCGGATGTTCATAGGCGGAAGTTGATTTCGTAAGCTCGCCCGAGACATGATCGACATAAAAATGGCCTTGACCTGGTCCATCGATACCATAAGCCCAATGTAGGCCCGTATTAAACCATTGGGGCGAGTTTGGGGCGGCCATTTGGCGCGCCAGCATGAAGCGCATTTCATCATAATAGGCGCGCGCGTTCCCTTCGGTCGAGAAATAACCCCCCTTCCAGCCCCAGTAGCACCAAGCGCCCGCCAAACGATCAAACACTTGCTTGGCTGAGGTTTCGCCCGTGAACTGTTGGTCTTCGGGTAGTTTATTCAACGCCAACAAATCAGGCACCGAGCGGCGCAAAAATTCGGGCACTCCCTTTTCTTTTACAGGTTTTAAAATCGCAGGAATGCCAGCTTTACGGAAATATTTTTGTGCAAGAACATCCGAGGCCACTTGGCTCCAGCTGCTCGGCACTTCAACTGCATCATTTCTAAAAACGATTTTTCCATCAGGATTACGAATTTCAGAAATGGTCTTTGTAAACTCAATTGCACCGTACGCGCCGGTCGTTTCAGTAGTGAACTTGCGCTCGATTTTCATTTGCCCCGTCTCCGTCTTTTAGTTTGGACTTTGTCCTATTAAATTTTCCGCAACAGTACGAAAACGCCCATTATTCGCTTTGATGATTCTGCACAAACGGCGCAAAAACCCAATAATTTCAGCAAATGAACAACCCAATTACACACTACATTTAGTGTTCCGCAGCATTACTAAGACAACCTGTCGTAGTTAGTCGTTAATTTCAATTCATTTTTTTAAAATTTTGTCACAAAATTTCCTTGACCTAGATACATTTTCTAAAGCGGCTAGCATGGGGATTTCGATTCGTGCAATTGTCCCACCCTCCCCCCAAGCCTTAGTTATGACTAGATCACCGCACACTATTGTCGTAAGAGTTCAAAACAGATCCAGAGGCGCGCTATGACAGATGACATCATTCACCGCTGCGAGGCTAAAGGCCTACGCATGACCGAACAACGACGCATTATTGCGCGTGTGATTGGGGCTGCAGATGATCACCCCGATGTCGAACAACTTTATGCCCGCGCCGTACTTATCGATCCGCGCGTCTCGATTGCAACTATTTACCGGACGGTGAAACTGTTTGAAGAATCCGGCATTTTAGATAGACTTGAATTTGGTGACGGGCGCGCGCGCTATGAAGATGCGGAACGCGACCACCATGATCACATGATTGATGTAAATACAGGCGAAGTTATCGAATTTATTGATCCAGAAATCGAAGCCTTGCAAGAGCGCATCGCCGCCAAACTGGGCTATCGTTTGGTGGATCACCGGCTTGAGCTTTTCGGCGTGCCGCTAAACAAACGCAACAAAAGTTAAAGATGGACAATATCCGCGGCATTAGCATTATGATCGCCGCGATGGGCTTTTTCGCAATTGAGGATATGTTCATCAAGCAAGCAGCTCGTGCAATGTCAACGGGCCAGATTTTAGCAATATTAACGCTGGTTGCTGTGCCAATCTTTGAAATTATGGCGCGTTATCAGGGTAAAACCATGTTTGATAGCACCATCTTTCATAAAGGGGTTTTGACACGCAATTTCTTTGAAATGCTGGGCACTTTGGGCTTTGTGACAGCTATCACTCAGACCCCTCTGATCTCGGCTACAGCGATTTTTCAAGCCACCCCTTTGGTCGTTACCTTGGGGGCTGCGCTTTTCTTGGGGGAAAAGGTCCGCTGGCGGCGCTGGGTGGCTATTTCGGTTGGATTTTGCGGGGTTATGATCATTATTCGCCCTGGGCTTGAGGGATTTGATCCAAAATCCCTCTGGGCGGTTATGGCAGTTATTGGCCTTTCGGGACGTGACTTGGCGACGCGGCGCTTGCCTGTGGGCATCACCAATGCGCAGCTGGCAGCTTGGGGCTTTTTGGTGGTAGGGCTTTTAGGTGCGCTTATGGCCAGCGTGCAGGGCGCTTGGATCATGCCCACAAATCAGACAACGGTTTGGTTAGTGGGGGCGTCATTTTGTGCGATCTTTGGCTATTGGGGCATTACTGCGGCCATGCGATTGGGCGAAATATCTGCCATTGCGCCTTTTCGCTATGTCCGCTTGGTTTTCGCGTTGATTATCGGTATTGGAGTTTTTTCAGAGCGCCCCGACGCCGCCACTTATAGCGGAGCAGCGCTGATTATTTCGTCAGGGATCTATAGTTTTTGGCGCGAACGCCAAGTAAAAGCCAAAGCTCTAGCCAAACTCACGAAATAAAGTTAAACGACCCACGAGAGCACGACCCTTTAGGAGGCTTCTGATGAGCACCATTATCGACATTCACGCCCGCGAGATCCTTGACAGCCGCGGCAATCCCACCATCGAAGTAGATGTGACACTCGAAAGCGGTGCCTTTGGCCGCGCAGCCGTACCATCAGGTGCATCCACTGGCGCTCATGAAGCGGTTGAGCGTCGCGACGGAGACAAGGCGCGCTATATGGGCAAAGGCGTGCTAGACGCAGTTGCCGCCGTCAACGGAGAAATCGCCGAAGAAATTATTGGTTTTGATGCAACCGAACAGGTCGGCATTGACCGCACTATGATCGAGCTAGACGGCACCTCCAACAAGGGCCGCTTGGGCGCCAATGCTATTTTGGGGGTTTCCTTAGCGGTAGCCAAAGCCGCAGCCGATGTCTCTGGGCAGCCGCTTTATCGTTATGTAGGAGGCACATCGGCGCGGGTTTTGCCTGTGCCGATGATGAACATCATCAATGGCGGTGAGCATGCGGACAATCCGATCGATATTCAAGAGTTTATGATCATGCCCGTAGCGGCTGAAAATATCCGCGAAGCTGTGCGGATGGGCTCAGAAGTGTTTCACACTTTGAAAAAAGAACTGTCAAATTCCGGCCTGTCAACGGGTATCGGCGATGAGGGGGGCTTTGCGCCAAACCTATCTTCGACGCGCATGGCTTTGGATTTTATTTTGAAATCGATTGAAAAAGCGGGCTACCGTCCGGGGGAAGATATTTATCTGGCACTCGACTGCGCCTCGACGGAATATTTCCGCGGTGGAAAATATGAAATGAAAGGCG
>DPZQ01000199.1 GCA_003536295.1 Rhodobacter sp.
CATGATAACAACCTGTAAACACCAAAACCTTAGACCGCCCCGTCACGCCGCGCGCCACGCGCATCGCAAAGCGGTTGGCGTCTGTCGCACTTAGGGTAAGCTGCCAGCGAAAATCGCCAAACCGCTCGGTTAGCCAAAACCCTGCTTCTTTTGCTGCCTGATTTGGTAACATGTAGGTCAGGCCATTTTTTGCCTGTGCCATAATGGCTTTGGCCACGGCTTTGGGCGAGTGGCCAAACATCGAGCCCGTGTCGCCCAGACAGAAATCATCAATTCCGAATCCGTCAACGTCAAAAAGCTGCGCCTTTTGCGCGTAAGCCACATGCGGCAAAAACGGTAAGGGCCAGTCTTTCATCCAATGGAGCGGCACCCTATCAAACCAAGTTTGCGCCATTTCTGCCTGTGCTGCACGGCTAATTGGGCGTGCATGGGCAAAACGGGCCGTTTCTTGGGAGGTGAACTCTGTAATGCGCTCGCGCGCGACGCCTGCAATAAGATCTGACGTATGGGTCATGTTTGCCTTCTGGGATTATTAGCATCCCTTATCGCAAATTCTGGGTGCCAAGCAAAGATAATTCCCTCAACAAAAGCGCAAATTCTACCGCCCTGGACCGACAAATCGCGGCTGCCGATCTTTTACCGATCTTTGATCGCAGAAGCCAACTCAGTGTTGATAAGATGCTCACTTTAAACAAATATCTAACGGAAAGAGTACGCTAAAGGCAGGGTCTTAGCCCTTGCGCACTTTTGTGGCTGGCGTTTTTTCAAGGCTTGTTTGTTACACGGTTGGTTTTGGCGTTGAGGGATAAACTCTAGCTCTGAGCGCAAAGCCCCTTGAACCTTGGTGCGAAATCCCTGCCTAATAGCCAAAGATGAGCGGCCTTTGCTGCATTTAGGGGGCGTGATGAACAGCTATGATCTTTTGGGGCAGGTTGCCCTTGTGACGGGTGGAGCGCAGGGCATAGGATTTGCCGTGGCGCAAAGCCTATCGGCCGCAGGCGCCAAAGTGGCTATTGCCGATCTGGACGCGACGCTTGCCCAAGACCGCGCGCGGGCTTTGGGGCAGGGTGCGCGGGCTTACGGAGTGGATGTCACTGACTGCGCGGCGGTGGCTCATATGGCCGATATGATTGCTCAAGATATGGGGCTTGTCAGCGTTTTGGTCACCTCAGCGGGGATTGCGGGATCAAATTGCAGATTGGTTGATTATGATCCAACAGAATGGGCGCAGATCATTGATGTTAATCTGAATGGCACTTTTCACACGGCGCGCGCGATCTTACCGCAGATGCAGGCACAATCTTATGGGCGTGTGGTCACCATTGCCTCGGTCGCGGGGAAAGAGGGCAACCCCAATGCGGCGGCATATTCGGCCTCAAAAGCGGGAGTGATTGCTCTGACCAAATCCTTGGGCAAAGAATATGCGCAAAGGGATATTGCGGTTAACTGCGTTACCCCTGCCGCTGCGCGCACCCGTCTGTTTGACCAAATGAGTGCAGAGCATATTGATTATATGCTATCTAAAATACCGCGCGGTAGATTTTTAGAATTGCCTGAGGCGGCCCATATGATCACATGGCTTTGCACCAAGGAAAACGGCTTTTCAACGGGGGCAGTTTTTGATCTTTCGGGGGGGCGCGCCACCTATTAGGGTCCCAATGCTTAATTACCCATATAGGCGCGCAGCTTTTTAAGGCCAAAATCTATATAATGGCGATTGCGCCCCAGCTCTGAACCAATGTCCAAGCGTGGTATGAACCAGCCGATGTAGCTGACCGCGCGCAAAGCGCTAAACAGTGGAAGATGGATCATATCGAGGGGGCGTTGGCTTAGGTAAGCGGCTAGAAAAATCTGTTTTTGAGCGGGATCTTCACCCAAACGGTCGATGCGGTTTAGAACGGTGGCCAGATCAAACAGTCGATAGCCAAAGCCACCGTCGTCAAAATCGATCATCACCACCCCGTTTTGAATAAGCACATTATCTGGTACCAAATCGGCATGAATAAGTCCGTAATCAAAGGCATAGCGCTCCAAATCATCCAGTGCTTGTTTGCGAAAGGCCAAAAGCTTGTCTTTCTCGCTGTCCGTTAGGGTAGGGTTTTCCCAAAACCTGTGCCAAAGCGGCGCGTCGCCCAAAAGCCCTTGGGCATTCCATGCGGGGCGCGTAAAATAGGCAGGTGGTTGCCAAGCGTCGCAGGCGATATGTAGCTTTGCCATCGCAATGCCTAAATCATGATAGGCTTTGCGTGCATCGATTAAAGGGTTTGTTACCCCGTGATGCCCCATGGGGATAGCCTCGACCCATGTCAGCGCATCGATGAAAACCCCCTCAACCTGCGCAAAATAGCTGCCATTGATCTGAGCGATTGGGCTAGGCAGGTTCAGGCCTGCGTCCACCATCGCCGCCATCCAACTCAGTTCCGAGATTAGCTCATCTTGGCTCCGTAGCCCCGCGCGGTGCAGCCTAAGCGCCATGTCCCCTTGAGGGCCTGTGACGCGGTAAACATGATTTTCGCGCGCCGCGATCAGCTGCAAACGGGCGCCTTGCCTGTTCCAAAACGTTAGAGCTATTTGGGCAATTTTGTTTACTTCTAAAGTCATATAAATATCATTTTAATATATTTTTAAAATTATGATTTAGCCACTTTACGCCTAAAGCCTTGACATGGATGTATTGAAGTCTCATCGGCTTTCCTTGTAATGCTTTATGATTATTTAAAACTGAGCAATCTTATCCTTTCAATTTTAATAATTTGGCGGTAGCGCATTTACCGGTGCGCGACGATCTACTTGGTCATGTGTGTTAATTTTGTTCCACAGTAGAGTTTGCTAACATAAATGACGCGCCTTAATTCTGTTAGATGAGATGGACCCATTAGAGCAAACAGCCATCAGCAAGTCTATTTATATTCTATAGTCCAGCCTTAGCCACATTTTCAAATTCTTACAAAGTGACGGGTTGATTATACACCAAATTAACCCCGGCGATAAACGCAAAATGATAGTCACAATCACACCCAAGGGCCAAGCATCTGTCATATTTAATGGCGCTGCGCTATCAGGTACACCAATGTCTTAATCCTGCAAAATACAAGATGATGGTGCAGCTGTTGACTTAGCTGTGCGACCTGAAACGCTAGGTGCCTATCCACGCCCAACAAAGGGCATTTTACTGGCCATGAGTGTCATAAATTGAACATTCACCTCAAGCGGCAGGGTCGCCATGTTTAGCACCGCTTGCGCGACATGCGTGACATCCATAACCGCTTCTGCCTTGATAGAACCATCGGCTTGGGGCATGCCTGTGGTCATGGTGCGCGCCATGTCGGTCAGTGCATTTCCTATATCGATCTGGCTGCAGGCAATATCAAAGGGGCGACCGTCAAGCGACAGGGTTTTTGTCAGGCCCGTGATCGCATGTTTTGACGCCGTATAAGCGACTGAACCCCAACGCGGCGCATGCGCAGAGATGGAACCATTATTGATAATCCGTCCCCCTTGAGGTAATTGCTTTCGCATCTGACGAAAGGCAGCGCGCGCACAAATAAAAGAGCCTGTCAAATTAATATCAATTAAGTCCCGCCAGTCTTGGACCGCTATCTCATCAATCAAAGCGCCCTTCAACATAATGCCGGCATTATTAAAGAGCGCATCCAAATGCCCCCATCGGTCACAAGCGGCTCCAAAGGCTCGATCGACCGCCTGTTCCTCCGATACATCGCAGCCCAGAACTAAAGCCCCCTCATATCCTTTAGCAGTTTCTTCTAGCGCGGGCACATCGCGCCCAATAAGGCCAACTGCCCAGCCTGCGTCCAAGAAGGCTAAAGCGGTCGCTCGGCCAATGCCGCGACCGGCACCTGTGATGATAATGGTTTTCATAATGTTCCTAATGATTGTCGCGGGGTAGATTTTTGCCGATTTTGTGATAGGCCGTTGCCATCTCTAAACAGCCGCCTTGGGCCAGTTGACCCACATGTGTGCGGTATAGCTCTTGCCAGGGTGTTTGATTTGTAAAAGTCGGGGGTACCCAAGCCGCTTCGCGTGCGCGCCATTCGCTGTCGTCAACCAAAGCATTTAGACTGCGTGCGTTCAGATCTAAACGTACCCGATCACCCGTTTTCAAAAATGCCAAGCCGCCGCCCACCGCCGCTTCGGGGCTGGCATTTAGGATCGATGGGCTTTCCGAGGTGCCAGACTGACGCCCGTCGCCTACTGTTGGCAAATGAGACACCCCTTGGCGCAGTAACGCATCGGGGGGCTGCATATTTACCACCTCCGCCGAGCCCGGATATCCCACGCAGCCAACGCCACGAATAAACAGCATTGTCGCCTCGTCAATCTGAAGGGCTTGATCATTGATGCGGGCGTGATAATCTTCGGGCCCTTCAAAAACCACGGCGCGGGCCTCATAAATGCCTAAAGCTTTGGGGCGCAACAGGAATTTTTCCTCAAACTCTGGCGAAATCACGCTGGTTTTCATCAGTGCTGAGTCAAACAGATTGCCTGACAGAACCATAAAGCCCGCCTGCGCACGCATGGGCTCAGCGCAACTTTTGATCACATCAAGATCAAGGCTTTGGTGTTCTTGTAAATTTTCGCCCATAGTTTTGCCTGTGGCGGTCATGGCCTTTTGGTGGATCAAACCCGCTTTGCCCAACTCGGCCATCACGGCAGGCACGCCGCCTGCACGAAAGAAACTTTCACTCAGATATGTGCCCGCAGGCTGCATATTCACCAAAAGCGGCACATCAAAGCCAACGGTTTCCCAATCTCGAATATTAAGCTCCACGCCCACATGGCGGGCAATGGCTTGCACATGCGGTGGCGCATTGGTCGATCCGCCGATCGCAGAACAGGTTACAATCGCATTTTCAAACGCCTGCCGCGTCATAATGTCCGAGGGTTTTAAATCCTCATAAACCATTTCAACGATGCGTTTGCCCGTCTCATAGGCCATGGCCATGCGCTCACGAAAGGGAGCGGGGATGGCGGCATTGCCTGTCAAGCTCATGCCCAAAGCTTCGGCTATGGCGTTCATTGTGCTGGCAGTGCCCATTGAGTTGCAATGCCCAAGAGATGGGGCAGAGGCGCACACGCGGTCCATGAACATGTCATAATCAATCAAACCTTCGGCCAAAAGGCGCCTGCTTTCCCAAATAATCGTACCAGAGCCCGCGCGTTTGCCCTTATACCAACCGTCAAGCATCGGTCCGCCGTTCAGTGCAATGGCAGGCAAATCGACGGTGGCGGCCCCCATCAAAAGCGCGGGTGTGGTCTTGTCGCAGCCCGTGGTTAAAACCACCCCATCCAGAGGATAGCCGTGCAGCACCTCGACCAGACCCAGATAGGTCAGATTGCGGTCCAGCGCTGCGGTGGGACGTTTGGCATTTTCAAAGATAGGATGCACGGGAAATTCCATCGGCACACCGCCCGCATCACGGATGCCTGCTTTGATGCGGTCAACCAAGAAAAGATGGATCTTATTGCAAGGGGCCAAGTCAGATCCGGTTTGGGCAATGCCTATGATGGGCCGCTCTGATTGCAATTCGCCCCGCGTATAGCCTTGGTTTTGATAGCGCTCGATATAAAGGGCGGTCATTCCGGGGTTGTTGGGATTGTCAAACCATTCTTGCGAACGAAATCTTTTTCCTGCGCGTGTCGAACTCATCGTTAGGCCTTTGATTTTGCGGCGGCGAGGGAGTTTGCGGTGGCGACCACTTGGGCTATATCAACCCCATTTAAAGCGCCCAAATGATCGGCTAGCATCGGCACAAAATCATCGCCTTTACCCGTGGCGGTGACATGGGTGAAATATTGGTTAATGGCTGCGCCCATAATATTCACAACCCCTGCCGATTGGGCCATATTGGCCACGTAGCCCACATCTTTGGCGGCGTTCGTCATGGTGAAACGATGCGCATCTCGGTCACGTCCAACGGTATATTTCATGAATGTGTCAAAAAAACCGTTGCTCAGCCTGGAAGACCCGATGACCTTTTCCACCATCTGGGGCGCAATGCCTACCTTGGCCCCCAAAACCACCGCTTCAGAATAAAGCGCGGCATAACCCATGGCAATAAAGTTCATCAAGAGTTTCATCTGATGGGCCGACCCTACGGTGCCGATATGGTTGATATTGGCGGCCCAACAGTCGATCACTGGTTTGAGCGTGGCAAATGTAGCCTCATCACAACCAACCATCGCATCAAGCGTGCCTGCTTCGGCCTCTTTTGGGGTGCGCCCTAGGGGTGCGTCGGCCATTATCATGTCCATCTTCGCCAAATCCGCCGCCAAACTTTGCGTCGAGGCGGGGTCAGCAGTACTTGTGTCAACCACAATCACACCGGGCCTCGCCCCTTCCAAAATCCCCATTGGGCCGCGAATGATCGCCTCAACCTGGGGTGAGTTTGAGAGGCAAATAAAGATAATATCGCAAATCTCGGCCATTTGCGCGCCCGAGGTCACCTCAATCGCGCCCTTGGCGACCAAATCATCGATAGGACTACGGTTGCGGTTGCCTTTGACATAAAGCGCATAGCCCGCTTTGCGAATATTGACCGCCATGCCGTGCCCCATAAAGCCAAGTCCGATAAAGCCGATGACGGGTTTCGTGCTCATTTTTTAGTCCTTTGCAAAAGAGGGGCCCAAAGGGCTAAAAGTGCCGTTCGCGCTTGAAGGCCTTTTCAAAATCTATACTAATCAAACCTTATCGCAAGCCATGATACAAAGTCATGTTGCAGACTTTGAACAGGGGCAAACCTAATGGGTCGGCGATAGACCAGAAACGGGAATGCCATGTCGATTGCTTGCGCTATAAAAGACCTTGAGGCACTGCTGAAAGATCGTTTACAAATAAGCCCATCTTCACGCGTGGGCCATGGACAAAATGAAGCCTATTTTCCCCAATATCTACCAGATGCGGTGGCTTTCCCCACCTCAAGTGCTGAAGTGTCGCAAGTCGTGCAAATATGCTTGCGTCATGGCTGCCCGATTGTGGCTTATGGGGCTGGCACGTCGCTTGAGGGCCAGCATCTGCCGGTGTTAGGCGGTATCGCCCTAGATATGGTGCAGATGGGGCAAGTGTTGGAAGTGCGCGGGCCAGATTTAAATGTGGTGGTGCAACCGG
>DPZQ01000137.1 GCA_003536295.1 Rhodobacter sp.
GGTTTACCATGAACTATCCACTGCACGTTTTATATGGGATAAAGTAACATATCCTCTTTTCCACAGGCCCAACTACTACATTCCTTTTTAATACTTTATTATATAGAAGAAGATAAGAAGTGGGGAAAAAATGTCGGAAATTTATCTTTGGGTAAAGGCGTTCCATATTATGGCGGTTATGTCATGGATGGCAGGATTGTTTTATTTGCCCAGATTATTTGTTTATCATGTGGAACAGGTCGAAACAGGGTCGCCAACGGATAAGATGTTTCAAACCATGGAATATCGCCTTTTAAAGGCAATTATGAACCCTGCGATGATAGTAACCTGGATTTTAGGTTTAATCTTGGTGGTAACACCAGGTCTGGTTGATTGGTCAGATACTTGGCCCTGGGTTAAAGGGTTTTGCGTAATTGCGATGACTATTTTTCACATATGGCTCGGTAAAAAACGCAAAGATTTTGTTGCTGGTGTTAACGTGCTTACCGGACGCCAGTATAGGGTTATGAATGAGGCACCAACGTTGTTGATGATAGCGATTGTTCTTTCGGTGATTTTAAAGTTCTGAAAACTTGACTTTAAAGTGATTTAACTTTACGCGGTCTGATAAGAGCCGTCCGGCTTGGAATCTCCCACTCGATCAATCGATGCTGCCCTTGATGGCAGGACCAATAGGAATATTTCTCATGACTGTTGAACGTCTAACTCTTGCCGAACTTAAGGCCAAAACACCTGCCGACCTTTTAGCGATGGCCGAGGAATGGGAGATCGAAAACGCGCCTTCAATGCGCAAAGGCGAAATGATGTTTTCGCTTTTGAAAGAACATGCTGAAGAAGGCTGGGAAATAGGTGGCGATGGCGTTTTGGAGGTTCTGCAAGACGGGTTTGGATTTTTACGCTCGCCCTCGGCTAATTACCTGTCAGGACCAGATGATATTTACGTCTCGCCCGATATGATCCGGCAATTTTCGCTGCGTACTGGGGATACTATCGAAGGTGTAATAGCGGCGCCTTTGGAAACAGAACGTTATTTTTGCATGACAAAAGTTAACAAAATTAATTTCGATGACCCCGAAAAAGTTCGTCATAAAGTGCATTTTGATAATCTAACGCCACTTTACCCTGATGAGCGCTTTAAAATGGAGGTTGATGATCCAACCTTAAAAGATCGCTCCGCACGCATTATCGATCTTGTGGCGCCTATCGGGAAAGGTCAACGTGGCTTGATCGTGGCCCCACCACGTACAGGTAAAACGGTTTTGCTGCAAAATATCGCGCATTCTATCGCGACCAATCACCCAGAGTGCTATTTGATTGTTTTGCTGATCGATGAGCGTCCGGAAGAGGTGACAGACATGCAGCGCTCAGTTAAGGGAGAAGTTGTATCTTCAACGTTTGATGAGCCAGCAACTCGCCACGTGGCAGTCGCTGAAATGGTCATTGAAAAAGCTAAACGTCTTGTTGAACACAAACGTGATGTTGTTATTTTGCTAGATTCTATTACCCGTCTGGGCCGCGCCTTTAACACGGTTGTGCCATCGTCTGGAAAAGTTTTAACGGGTGGTGTGGACGCAAACGCTTTGCAACGCCCCAAACGATTTTTTGGTGCGGCGCGTAATATTGAAGAGGGTGGGTCTTTGACCATTATCGCCACCGCTTTGATCGATACGGGTAGTCGGATGGATGAGGTAATCTTTGAGGAGTTTAAAGGCACAGGAAACTCTGAAATTGTACTTGACCGTAAGGTT
Organism: Rhodobacter sp.; assembly: GCA_003536295.1. GTDB lineage: Bacteria > Pseudomonadota > Alphaproteobacteria > Rhodobacterales > Rhodobacteraceae > UBA10365. The sequence continues at coordinate 1,749 of DPZQ01000137.1, forward strand.
GCGGATAAGCGTGTTTTCCCAGCAATGGATATTTTGAAATCGGGTACCCGCAAAGAAGACCTTTTGGTGGACAAAACAGATCTTCAAAAAACCTATGTGCTTCGCCGTATTTTGAACCCAATGGGCACCACTGACGCTATCGAGTTTTTGATTACAAAACTTAAGCAAACCAAGTCGAATGCCGATTTCTTCGACTCAATGAATAGTTAGTCTTTTAAATCAAAGGGTTAATAATGGATACGATCTATGCCTTGGCAAGCGCCCGTGGCAAGGCCGGCGTGTCTATTGTGCGTATTTCGGGGGTTGATGCTTGGTCCGCGCTGGAGGGTTTTACTCCAGAATTGCCAAAACCTCGAGTGGCATCATTGCGAAATCTGACTTGGCAAGGTGAGATTTTGGATCAGGCTTTGGTGCTGGTTTTTGAAAAAGGTGCAAGTTTTACCGGGGAAACCAGCGTTGAGCTTCACTTACACGGCAGCCAAGCCACCGTTAAGGCGGTAATGACTGCGCTGGCTGCTAAAAAAGGTTTGCGGCTGGCTGAAGCGGGTGAATTCACGCGCCGGGCATTAGAGAACGGCTGTCTAGACCTAGCCCAAGTCGAAGGTTTAGCCGACTTGATAGAGGCTGAGACAGAATCCCAACGCAAGCAGGCATTACGAGTTTTATCTGGTGCAATAGGCCGAAAGGCGGACAGCTGGCGGCTCGCTTTGATCCGCGCCTCCGCGCTATTGGCAGCAACAATTGATTTTGTTGATGAGGATGTACCCGTAGATGTTACCCCAGAAGTACATGGGATTTTAAACGATTTGCTTGTTGATTTGCAGGCCCAAGTCCACGGTAGCCAAGCTGCAGAGCGTATTCGTGATGGTTTTGAAGTGGCGATCATCGGGCCGCCAAATGTTGGAAAATCAACCTTGTTGAACGTTTTGGCGGGTCGTGAAGCCGCGATTATATCAGAAATTGCGGGCACAACCCGTGACGTGATTGAGCTGCGCATGGATTTAGACGGCTTGGCTGTTACCTTCCTGGATACGGCAGGTCTGCGCGAAACGATTGATCCAATAGAAAAAATTGGTATTGGCCGTGCCGTAGAACGGGCAAATAGTGCAGATTTAAGGCTTTTCTTGCGCAGCGCGGGTCAAGAAGAGGCAAGTTTTGTGAGCGCGCAATTGGGCGACCTTGTGGTTTGGACGAAGGCTGACTTGGCCGGGGTGGAAGGCTTTCAGATCTCGGCGAAGACTGGATTGGGTGTGGCTGAGTTGGTGGCACAAATAGTAAAAATCTTGAAGGAACGTACGGCTGATGCCAGTCAACTTATTCGTGAACGCCACCGATTAGCTGTTGAAGGCGCTATTATTCACGTGAAAAGCGCTTTGAGCGAGCTTAATTATGGGTTAAGCAGAACCGAGATTGCTACCGAAGAGCTGCGTTGCGCGGTGCGGGCGCTAGATGTTTTGGTTGGTAGAATCGATGTAGAGCAGATATTAGGTGAGATCTTCGCTAGCTTCTGCATCGGGAAATGAGGGTTGTTTCACGTGAAACATTTTGACGTAATCGTAATCGGTGGTGGCCACGCTGGTGCCGAAGCTGCGGCCGCAGCTGCTCGTATGGGGTCGCAGACTGCGCTATTGACTATGACGCGTGCCTCTATTGGGGTGATGTCGTGTAATCCGGCGATTGGCGGCTTGGGCAAGGGCCATTTGGTGCGCGAAATTGATGCGATGGATGGCGTCATGGCGCGAGCAGCTGATGATGCGGGTATCCAATATAGGCTTTTGAACCGCCGCAAGGGCCCAGCGGTGCAGGGCCCGCGCGCCCAGGCAGACCGCAAGCTTTATAGACAGTCGATGCAGGGCTTTATGGCGCGCCAAGAGAACCTAACCGTGATTGAAGGTGAGGCTGTCAATCTGCCGATGCAATCGGGTAGGGTTTTGGGCGTTGATATGGCGGACGGCACCCGTTTGCACGGAAAAACAGTCATACTAACCTCAGGAACCTTTTTGAACGGCGTTATACATATTGGGGATGTTTCTCGCTCTGGTGGCCGTATGGGCGACGCGCCGTCGGTGCATTTGGCGAACTGTCTTTCCGCGATAGATCTTGGCCGGGGGAGGCTAAAGACCGGTACACCTCCACGGTTAGACGGGAAGACAATCAATTGGTCTGTACTGGCCGATCAGCCAGGAGACGATCAACCGGTGGTTTTTTCCTTTTTGAACAAGGGTCCCAAGGTTCGACAAATTTCTTGCGGCATTACTCACACTAATGAAAAAACCCATGATATCGTGCGCAGCAACCTGGATAAATCGGCGATGTACGGAGGCCATATCGAGGGTGTGGGGCCACGCTATTGCCCCTCGATCGAAGATAAGGTCGTGCGCTTTGCGGATAAATCAGAGCACCAGGTCTTTTTAGAACCTGAAGGGCTTGATGATGATACGGTATATCCGAACGGGATCTCAACCTCATTACCACAGTCTGTGCAGGAAGATTATGTGCATTCGATGCTTGGGCTTGAGCAGGTTAAAATCCTTCAACCCGGGTATGCGATTGAATATGATTTTTTTGACCCGAGGGGTTTGACGTCCGCTTTGGAGGTCAAGTCGGTTGACGGGCTTTTCTTTGCAGGCCAAATCAACGGCACGACCGGTTATGAGGAGGCTGCAGCCCAAGGTTTGGTGGCGGGAATTAATGCCGCCCTTAAAGCGCAGGGGCGCGACTCCTATATATTCAGCAGGTCTGAAAGCTATATCGGCGTTATGGTTGACGATTTGATCACCCGCGGCGTGACCGAACCTTACCGTATGTTTACCTCGCGGGCTGAGTTTCGCCTGACCTTGCGGGCTGACAACGCCGATCAGCGC
>DPZQ01000061.1 GCA_003536295.1 Rhodobacter sp.
CGGATCATTTTGTCTCCATGAAACGCACCTGAACGCCGGCAAGATCTTCGACCGATAAGCTTTGGTTTAAAGGTCGAAGCGTAATGCTATGTGCTTTTAGGTCAGTGATATCTAAAAGATTATAAGCCTGATCTTTGCCTTCGGTATATGCAATATGCGCCTTGGTGAGCCCATCTGCCCGTCCTAGTGGGAGGGTTAAAGAATTTCCAGCGCGCTCAAGCTTTCCTGTTAGGGGCCGACAGGCATAGGCGTTGATGAGATCTTCGACATGAGCTTCAAGGCCGTCAGTTAGCTCTTTGGTATATTTCGCTTGGTTTTTGCGTGATAAAACATTCAGTGTTGAAAAGGGGGTCTTTAACGACATGACCGCGGTTTTGGTAAATGTATTTTTTGATTTCTCGCTATGACTTGCCCCATCAAGAAGGCGAGACGTGATCCGTAGCTCAAGAGCTGGCGTAGCGGCGCTTACAGTGCCGCTACGCGGCAGGCCAATTTCAATTTGCGCTGTGTAACCTAAAGCGTAGGACGCAATTTCTCCCGCAGTTCCTTGGGTTAGCGCCATATAGTCCATGTCATTTTTGGCTTTATTTTGTTTAACGGGGGCTTGCGTAACAGCGTGCGTTAAGTTGACTGAGGCGTTTTTCTCTAACACTTTGTCTAAGCGCTCGGCTACTTGGTTGATAATACTACCCGCCCAAGCCGGCGCATTCGGCGAAAGCAGTTTTATAGGTACAAATCCTGTGACGTCCAATTGTGCTTTTCTGGCGCAATAGGTGGCGGCTGGAGTTACATCACCCACCAACGCGCGGATTTTGACACGGTAAAAATCTCCCGACATACCTTCGGATAAAATCTGATAATCTAAAATTCGAGATGCGGGACGTACCACCAATTGCTCGGAAACCATGACGGCCATGTCAGACGCACTAAACCCTAATACATCCGTGCCGCCAGCGCTGGATGCCTCGTAAAGGGCTGCCTCGAGTGCGCGTCGGCGCAGTAGATCTTTCGATCCCACGCCTGTTGGAAAGGCTTGACCAGAGCTTGTAACTTCTAATGCCTTTGCATCAACAGCAAAAGCAGCCAGGTTCGACCCACAAAAAACGACCATAATCGCACAGGCTTTAGACAAACTGTGCAACCAACGTGGTGAATTATGTTTTGGCCAATAGGTCATGGTCGTTTAGAACCAGCTTCTTGCCGAACGCACAATCCGATTGATTGTGTCACGATCGATTTCCAGAACAACTTCATAAACGTCTGAACCCATAGGCTCAATCTTTACGGTGCGCGCGCCACGAATGACGCCATCTACATTGGATTGCAGCTTATCACTTTGAATGATTGCTTCGGCCATTGTCGTCTGCGCGTTTAACTGAATACCGTGAATTTGTTCGGTCAAGTCACGCAAGGCTTCAAGCTTGGCTGCTCGAATGGCCATAAGGCGGCGATGTCCGCTTGATTTTCCAGGCTGAATTGAAATCACAGAGTAGCCGCGTCCTGTAATCGTATTTTCAGCACGCGCTGCTGTGGCTTTATTTGCCTTGTCTAGAGCCGTTTTGATTGCTGCAAGCTGCGAAGCTGCGTCTTGAGAGGACGCGTCTTGAGCATAAGCAACGCTTTTGGTCCACTTTGGCATAACTTCGGGCAGGGTTGTGGCTAAGATCAGGGCTGGTATTGCGATCAAGGCCGCTTTGGGTAGATTGCGTATAATAGACATGGGTGACGCTCCATTGGGTCGATATTCATCAAGTTAGCCCTGCACAATATGTGCCAGCTCAGTTTAATCTGAAAAATTAACGCAAAAATCAGATATTTTTATACTTGGCACGAAACTTGCTTTCTTTTTGTATGGGCGCTTTGCCCGCACATATGAAAGTCGAACCGTGAAAATTTACGCCATCATAAATGCAGTGTTTGCAAAGGGAATGCCAAGTGAAGCAGCTCTTTGCGGTCTTTTTACCTGTGAGCGCGTCAATTGTTCGACTAATACAGAAAAGAGTGTGTCATGGATCTGACGTTGAAACGCTTTGATCTACGTAATCTAGGTTCTTGGGCAGGCGATGCTGTATTGCCCGTTGGCATTATGATTTTAGTCGCCATGATGGTTTTGCCGTTGCCTGTTTTTTTACTTGATACGTTTTTTGTGTTTAACATCCTTTTGTCCCTACTAATCCTCATGGTTGCGATGCACACCTACAGGCCCGTGGATTTCTCATCCTTTCCCAATCTGTTGCTAATCGCGACAGTTCTGCGCCTAGCGTTAAATGTCGCCTCAACACGCATTATTCTTACAAGTGGACATACGGGCGAAGATGCTGCTGGTAAGGTAATTCGCTCATTTGGTGATTTTGTAATTGCGGGCAACTTTACGGTTGGTATTTTTGTCTTTGTGATTTTGGTCATCATTAACTTGATGGTTATCACCAAAGGCGCCGGGCGCGTATCGGAAGTGTCAGCTCGCTTTACTCTTGATGCGATGCCGGGCAAACAAATGGCGATCGATGCGGATTTGAACGCTGGCATCCTAAGCCCTGAAGAGGCCACCTTACGTCGTTCGGAAGTCGGCACGGAAGCTGATTTTTATGGCTCTATGGATGGTGCATCAAAATTTGTTAAGGGCGATGCGGTTGCTGGCCTTTTGATCTTAGCAATCAATATCATTGGTGGCCTGATCATTGGTGCGGCTCAGCATGACATGACTATTGCTGATGCGGCCCAAACCTATGTTTTGTTAGCCATCGGTGATGGATTGGTTGCGCAAATTCCTTCGCTTTTGCTGTCTATCGCAACAGCCATTATCGTAACGCGCGTGTCATCGACACAAAATATGGCTGAACATATCGGGCGCCAAGTCAACCTGTCGCGTGCTTGGGTCCCGGTTGCGGTGGTTATGGCCATTATTGGTGTCATTCCTGGCATGCCAAATCTCATGTTTTTGACCTTTGCCGC
>DPZQ01000046.1 GCA_003536295.1 Rhodobacter sp.
ACCGCGCGTTGCGGCTTTGATGGATGTGATGATCATCACTGACATCACCGCCATTATCGATGCCGACTGTTTTGAGCGACCAATATATGCGGGCAACGCCATTCAATTGGTGAAATCCAGTGACCCTACGAAAATCGGCACCGTACGTACCGCCTCATTCGAGGCGGCCCCAAATGGTGCGGCAACGGCGATTGAAAACTTGGCTGTAGCAGGTTCTGGCACCTTGTCGTCATGGGTGGCTGATCGGGTCGCAGCGTCGGATCGCCCCGAGCTGATCTCGGCGGGTATTGTTGTGTCTGGCGGGCGCGGCGTTGGATCAAAAGATGACTTTGCGCTGATCGAAAAACTGGCAGACGCTTTGGGTGCAGCAGTTGGCGCAAGCCGCGCAGCAGTTGATTCGGGCTATGCGCCCAATGATTGGCAAGTGGGCCAGACGGGCAAAGTTGTAGCCCCTGACCTTTACATCGCGGTTGGTATTTCCGGGGCTATTCAACATTTAGCCGGCATGAAAGACAGTAAAGTGATTGTGGCGATCAACAAAGACGAAGAAGCCCCTATTTTCCAAGTGGCCGATTATGGTCTAGTGGCCGATCTCTTTAGCGCCGTTCCCGAGATGATTGAAAAACTATGAGCGCAGGGCCAAGTAACCAAAGCGTGACTTGGCCTCCATTTTTAACGCCAAACTCCAACACATCTTACAAAACGGGGGCGACCCCGAGAGTAACAGTTTAATGGATATCTTCGTTCAACAGCAGTGCGGTCTTGCCATTGGTTACGAAGGCAACGCTCAAACCAGAGATAGGTAGATCTTTCGGGGCAGGAACCACTTCACAAGAATCTGATAATTTCAAAATAGTTTTAGGCCAGTAAAACCATGGACGCAGGCCCCAAACTACGGCTTTTGAGGTGCCACACCCTCAAAGTAATAATTAATTAAATCGTCATTTTGAAATACAAAACTCATGGCACACCCTTTAAACTCACCCCCTAACCTTAAGCGCAGGGGTCTTAAAAAAGGTAATGGCACCGTGCATGCCATCGCATGTGGCCAGACTTGCTCTGCCCTTTACAAGCCCATAAGATGGGCTAAATATCGGAGACAGTGATGAATTTAAAAAGCGTTGGTGTGATTGGTGCAGGGCAAATGGGCAGCGGCATTGCCCAGGTCTTTGCGATGGCAGGTTTTCAGGTCGTTTTAAACGACGTCAGACAAAAGCAATTGGATCAAGCCATGGGCCTGATTGAGAGCAACATCGAACGCCAAGTTGCCAAAGGCAAAACCACCCCAGGAGAAAAATCAGCAGCTCTAGACTTGATTAAGCCCGCCCTTGATCTGGAGTTTGTAGGGCAATGTGATTTGGTGATAGAAGCTGCGACCGAACGCGAAACAGTCAAACAAGCCATTTTTGAGGCCTTGGCCCCCCATCTGGCCCCTCATACGATTTTGACCTCGAACACTTCGTCCATTTCGATAACTCGGCTGGCCGCGCGCACCGATCGGCCCGAAAAATTCATGGGCTTTCACTTTATGAACCCCGTGCCTGCCATGCAACTGGTCGAGCTTATTCGCGGCATAGCCACCGATGATGCCACCTATCAAACTTTACTGGCAGTGGTGGAAAGATTGGGCAAAACCTCAGCCACAGCAGAAGATTACCCCGCCTTTATAGTAAACCGCATTTTGCTGCCTATGATCAACGAAGCCGTCTACACGCTTTACGAAGGGGTCGGCTCGGTTACATCAATTGATAAGGCGTTGAAACTCGGTGCCAACCATCCGATGGGTCCGCTAGAATTAGCCGATTTCATCGGGCTTGATACTTGCTTAGAGATTATGAATGTTTTGCACGCTGGGCTTGCCGATACTAAATATCGCCCCTGCCCGCTTTTGACAAAATATGTTGAAGCAGGCTGGCTGGGCCGGAAAACGAAAAAAGGCTTTTACGACTATTCGGGAATCAAGCCCATTCCAACCCGCTAAACCTTACTTATTTTTGGCTTGAATGGGGCAGCGACAAAGTATGGTCACGTAGCCACTTCAAAAAGCCGCGCGGATCATCTGACCATTTTTTCATCTCTTCTGAGCTTAGAGCGGCTCCCACAAAGGGGCGCTGTGGCTTAAACAAAGCCTTGCGAATTTCATGCAACAAAAGCCCTTGGCGCAAGGTGGCCGACAATTTGTTGGCAATCAAATAAAGACGGGTATTTTGTCCCGTAAAACAAACAGGCACCACCGTCGCCCCGGAGCGCATAATCATTTTATGGCTAAAAGGGTTCCAATCAGCTTCGATCGCAGGGCCAAAAAACCCTTCAGACGCCGCCACTTTTCCCGCCGGAAACAAAATAATCACGCCGCCATTTTTCAGATGCTGCATAGTTTCATTGCGCATCTCTAACCCCAATTGCCGTGAATTATCTTCATGCGGAAAGGGTACAGGGATCATAAATTCAGCGATTTCAGGAATGCCCGTCAATAATGAGCGCGTCAAAATTCGAAAATCCGACCGCACCCGACAGACAAGCTCGGCCAATATCATCCCATCAACCAGCCCATGAGGATGATTTGATACGATCACAACTGCGCCCGTTTTGGGGATATTCAAAATCTCAGACAAGGGAGTTTGGATTTCAATGCCCATAAAGGTCAGTGCCTTACCCCAAAAAGGCGCCCCAATGGGTGCCCCCGAATCTTCGAACCGACGAATAAGGCGCAAAAGCGCGACTTTTGCAGTCAACCACTCAATCGTGCGGATGGCCAAAACTTTGAACGGGTTTTTAAAGGTGCCTGCATAAGAGAGCCTGCGCTTATCATATTTATGATCAGCGTGGTTCTTTATGCTCCTAGCTTCTGTCACCTGAGGTTGCTCTAACAAGATCCATCCGCCCATTCATAATAATTAAAATGCTTCACCAAAAAAATCTTCTATCAAAGCTGCCAAGGCTTGCCCCAACGCCAGCGCATCTTGCCCCTTAGTCTCAACCTCAATAGCGGTTCCACGGCTTGCTGCCAACATCAAAAGACCCATAATCGAGTCTCCGGAAACTTCAATACCGTCTTTGCGCACCAGCGCTGAGGCGTTAAAAGACTCAACTGTATCAACAAATTTTGCCGACGCACGAGCATGGAGCCCTTTTTCATTCTTAATTATAAGGGATTGAAGGATCATTATTACCCAATACTTTCACTAACATTAATCGCATTTATATATTTCCGTGCTGCATCCAAGGCCAGAGTCACGGCCTCAGGAAGATCCAGATTTCGGCTTTTTACCAGCTTAATCAGCATTGGCAAATTCGCCCCGTAAACAATGCGCCGCTGCTTGGCCGAACAGGCCAGAAGGGACAAATTAGAAGGCGAGCCACCAAACATATCTGTAACTACAACCACCCCGTCTCCGCCATCAACACTGTCAGCAGCAGCGCAGATTTCCGCTTCTTTTTCAGCGCGGTTACAATTATCGTCGATCGCTATGGCCATGATCGCAAGCTGTTTTCCTACGATATGCTCAACAGCGAAAAGATATTCCTGGGCCAAGCCGCCATGTGCCACAATTACGATTCCGATCACTTCGGATCACCCATTCCATACAGGGCGCAGACGGCCCCTTTGCACTCAAGCTCTCGATGTCTTATTGACACCTGCCAGCCATGCTGTGCAAGCGCATCTGAAAAAATTTCTCCAATAGCAACCGATCGATGCTGCCCCCCTGTGCAGCCAAAGCCAATCGAGACATGGGATTTGCCCTCTTCCAGCTGTGCTGGCAAGATAAATTGCAAAAAATCAAAAAGCTTTTCAAAAAATTTCGCATAATTCGGATCAGCCGTCACATAGGCCGCAACCTGCGCATTGCGCCCGTCTTTGCTGCGTAGGGCAGAATCCCAATGCGGATTTTGTAAAAAGCGGCAATCGAAAATCATATCCAAACCGCGCGGCACGCCGCGCTTATAAGAAAAAGACTGGACGGATACCCTTAAAAGTCCCTGCTCACCGTTTGGCGCGAACAGATGTGTCAGTTCTGACTTTAGATCATGCGGGTTCATCTCCGACGTATCAATAATAAAATCTGCGCGCACCTTTATCGGAGCCAAAAGGTCTATTTCATGCTCAATCGCCTCGATTGGCGCGGTATTTTTCGCCAATGGATGACGCCTACGAGTTTCAGAGAAGCGGCGCAACAGCTCGGTCACGTCGCAATCTAAATAAATCACCCGCAAAACTACCGCGGGACTTAAGGTCAATTGATCAATAAGTTCAACCAGAGTTATCGCGCTGAAATCACGATTGCGCACATCAAGCCCCAACGCAATGGGCCGCCCCAAAGGCATCCCTTCTATAAGCTTGGGCACAAAGGATAAAGGCAGATTATCAATAATCTCGCATCCCAAATCTTCAAGCGCATGCACGGCCGTAGAGCGCCCCGCGCCTGAAGGGCCCGTCACCAAATAAAGCTCATGATCCAAGTGGGTAGAGTGTATGTCGGTCACTTAGGCACTTTCATAGATTTGCAAAGCCGAATTTCAAGGCATGAAAAACTCTTGCCATAAAGTATGGGTCATCATGGCCTGATAAAAGTGGAAAATCTATGCCGCAGAGCAAAATATTTTGCATATGTGGCAAGCGTTCAGTGGCGCGCTGACCTAAATCCAGGACCAAATCGACAGCAACGGGACCCAAAGCCATTTCAGCGCGCAGAATTCCAATACCGCGCGCTTCGATCATCCCTATCAGCGCGTGCGGACAACTGGGGCGCAAATAGCCCTGATCGCGCGTCAAAACTGTTTGATCGTCAGCCACAAGCTCGGCACCCAGCGCCATTAGAGCCAGCGCCAGACTGCTCTTCCCAGACCCCGAGGGGCCCTTAATCACTAGGGCACGGCCTTCATAGCTGACTGTCGTCGCGTGTAGCCTTACAGTGTCTTGCATCATTTCCCAGAACGCCTATATTATCTGCAATCACACGACAAATTTGGCCCTAAGCGCCTCTTGGGTCAAGTCATTTGGAGCTTCGACAGTTTCAGCCCAATTCACACTATTATATACGTCGACGATTTAACGCTAAATCGCCAGACTCAATTCTAAGTGATTGCCAAGATCTTAGATCTGGGCGCTGCGAAAAGGTTTTGGTGAGATATATTTAGTCTTTTTAGGTTGAAAAAATAACAAGAATGGCCGATTATTAACTCAATCTTCGCAAGTGGTCCACACCATCAATACGCGGCATTCTAATGTTAAAGAGCGCCTGATCTGACATGTGGGGGTCACTGGCGTCTAGCGCCGATTGCCCACTGTTTTAGGTTTCAACCTTAAACTCTTCGGCCTCAAGCGTGATAGATACGGAAGTTAAAATAGTCCAAACGCCATCAATCAAAGAAATAAGAGCCATAAATACCGCCAAATACTACACTTTTTAAAATTATTTTAAGCCTCACCAATTGTATCCGAAGAACCAACCGGCATTCTCGCCAAATAGTTCCTTCCAATTTTACAATTTACTTACACCCAAATCGGAGATTGCTTCCTAAGTTAAGCGACGGCAAAAATGATTGCGCTATCATTTGATATGATTGCGCTAACAAGTTAAATCAAGCCTTTTCTGACATAAAACCATCATGTTAAAGAAATGGGACAGTCTAACTTTATGCAGTCCCCTTGATGGGCTGCCCCCCAATTTTGGCAAATGCCGTACATCGGCTTGGAGATTGATATGACGCATGGAACAGTAAACCCCAGACTTCGTTTAGAAGATCAAGGCATCGAAAGTTTGGGAACGGTCTATTATAACCAGATAGAACCTGCGTTGATCGAACAGGCCATCAGCCGCAATGAAGGAAAACTTGGGCTTGGCGGTACGTTTCTTGTCACCACGGGCCAATTTACGGGCCGTTCTCCGAAAGACAAATTCATTGTGCGTTCAAAAAACACCGAAGACTCGATTTGGTGGGAAAATAATGCCCCCATGACTGCCGACGCTTTTGCTACATTGCGCGCGGATATGTTGGCCCATATGCAGGGGAAAGATTATTTCGTCCAAGACCTGTTTGCAGGCGCTGATCCTGCGTATCGTTTGAATGTGCGTTTGGTCAATGAGCTGGCTTGGCATGGTCTCTTCATTCGCCATATGTTGCGCCGACCTGCCCGCGACGAGCTGGAAAGCTTTGTCCCCGAATGGACTATCATCAACTGCCCGACCTTCAAAGCCGACCCAGCCCGCCACGGCTGCCGCTCGCAAACCGTTATTGCTATGAATTTCGACGAGAAGGTGATCTTAATTGGCAACACCGCCTACGCCGGTGAGAATAAAAAATCGGTCTTTACACTGCTAAACTATTTACTGCCCTCAAAAGGCGTGATGCCGATGCATTGCTCGGCCAATCATGCCACAGACAACCCTGATGATGTCGCCGTTTTCTTTGGCCTTTCAGGCACGGGCAAAACCACTTTATCTGCTGATCCGAATAGAACATTGCTGGGCGATGATGAACATGGCTGGTCACCCCAGGGCACCTTTAACTTTGAGGGCGGCTGCTACGCAAAAACCATCCATCTGTCCCAAGAAGCCGAGCCAGAAATTTTTGCAACCACCACTCGTTTTGGTACCGTGATCGAAAATATGGTTTTTGACACTGAAACGCTGAAACTTGATTTCGCAGATGACAGTCTGACCGCGAACATGCGCTGTGCCTATCCGCTTGAGGCGATTTCAAACGCCTCATCAACAGGTTGTGGTGGCACACCGCGCAATATTATCATGCTGACCTGTGATGCTTTTGGCGTTTTGCCCCCCATTGCGAAACTGTCGCCCGCCCAAGCCATGTATCACTTTTTGTCGGGTTTTACCTCAAAGGTTGCGGGCACCGAGCGTGGGATCACCGAACCTCAGCCCACATTCTCAACATGTTTTGGTGCGCCCTTCATGCCGCGCCGTCCCGAAGTTTATGGTAAATTATTGCAAGATTATATCGCCAAAACGGGCGCGCAATGCTGGCTTGTGAATACAGGCTGGACGGGCGGCGCATTTGGCCAAGGGTCTCGTATGCCCATCAAAGCCACACGCGCTTTGCTGACCGCGGCGCTTACGGGAGCGCTAAATGCAGGCAGCTTCAAGAAGGATCCGAACTTCGGATTTGAAGTGCCTCAAGCCGTGCTTGGCATTGATGCCGGCTTGCTTGACCCGCGCTCAACTTGGGCAGACCCAAATGCTTATGATGCACAGGCGCGAAAATTGACTAGCATGTTTAGCGAAAACTTCGCCCAATATCTTCCCCATGTCGATGAAGACGTCAAATTAGCCGCGATTTCCTAAGGCTTTGCCGCGCGCTAGAAAAAACCCTCTAACGCGCGGCGCATCAAATTCAGACCTGCCACCAGCAACATGGCTTGAACAAGCCGATTGAACGTTAGTTCCGAAAGACAATCTTGCAGTCGAAACCCCAACGCCATGCCAGCCAAAGCCGGCACGCACAGTGCCGCCGAAAAGGGCACCGTCACAAGGTTTAAAATGCCGGAGTACAAATGTGCCCCGAGAAGCGCAAAAGCCCCCAGCAAAAACACCACACCTTGAACGCGTGTCACTGTTTTTTTGTCAGCATTGATCGAAAATAAATAAACCAACAAAGGTGGGCCCCAAACGCCTGCCAATCCGCCATAAAAACCTGCAACCACCCCCAAAGCCCATTCGGCGCGGCCTCGGTGGCGCAGCGGTAGGGCCAATGATTTTCCAAGTAAAAGCACCAGCGCATAGATCGAAGTCGGCAGACCCAACAGCAGAAAGAAAAGGCCTTGCGGAATGACGCGGACGAACTGCGCGCTGATCATGATCATCACAAGCACCGCCGTTAAAAACCGCCAAAAAAACCGCGCGGTTTCAAGGGCGGGCCACAAGCCTTGGCGAAAGGCTTGCGAAAAATTGGTGACCAAGGTCGGCAAAATCAGTCCCGCTAAAGCCAGATCGGGCGTCAAAAATGAGGAAAGCGCACTGATCATAATCAAAGGCATCGCAAACCCTGTGACCCCTTTGACCAGCCCCGCCAATGCCCCCACCAAAAGCGAGATAGCAAAAGCAAAATTAGTAAGATTGGCCATGAAAAAACTCAAGCGTCCTCTTCCCTACGCGATAAAAGCGCGATCAAACGATTACGCGCCTCGGGCAAGGTGGTCAAAGTGCCATGTGATTGAATGGCTTTTTCTAAGAAAAATCCAGTCACCTGCAACCCTTGCAACAATTCATCTGCCATCGCGGGTCCTTGCCCAAGCAAGCAGTTTGGCAAGGGCAAAAGCCGATCAACCCAAGCCCCCGCCCCTTCCGGCGAGACGGCACGGCCTGTCTTTGGGCTTATGAAACGCAGGTTTTCACGGCTGCCCGTCACCACGCAGCGCGTCAAATCTAAACCGAATCCGATTTCTTCCAGTAAATTAGCCTCCCACCTTAGGTACTTGACGGGCCAATCTGGTGCGTTTTCTAGCATTTTCAGCAAAATCATCGTGGCCTGCCAAAGATTGGGCTGGGCTTGGCGCTCAGCCAAACAAAGGCGCACCATCGCACAAATCGCATTAAGCCCTGCCAAAGTCAGGGCCTGCCCCATCAAGAGGGCACGGTTTTCCAACGACTCAACCGTAAAACTGCCGAGATGATCTTCTAAACGGGCGCGCCAAACGACGTACAACTGATTACCAATTTGCAAACTGGCTGCCATCTTGCGCGAGGCGCCACCACGCACCACGCCAAAATGACGGCCATGCGTTTTGCAGAACACCTCAAGAATAGCCGCGCTTTCGCCATGGGGCCTGCAAGACAAAATCGTTCCTTCGTCTTGCCAATCCATCTACTGCCCCAAATTGCCAAGCATCATATCCAAGCCTTACGCTAGTCCGTCTTGATCCAACAGGCTCCGCCCCGCACGATCTTCGACCTCGATCACCCACAAATCAGGATCACGGGCCTTTTGGCGCGACACGGCCGCGTCAATTTCCGCTTCCGGCCCTTGGGTTAAAACCTCCCACAGGCGGGTACCACTTAGCATATCAAAGCGACGATGAAAAAGCTGGGCCTGCCCGTCAAGGGTCGAGAGTTTGACCAACACCGCTCCCGCTTGTGCATCTCCGCGCTTGACCAGATAGGCCATGATATCCGCCAAACGTAACCGCGCCAAATAGGCCGAGACCCAAAATTCCGCCGTTAATCTGGGTGTCATGGCCGCAGATCCTTCAAAGGCCTAGCCCTTAGTTTCCGTCTTTATAATCAAGACCCATTTCGGTATAGCGCTCTGGCTCCTCAAGCCAATTTGGGCGCACTTTGACTTGTAAGAACAAATGCACAGGGCGATCTAGAAATTCGACAAGCTCGAGCCGTGCGGCTTGGCCGATAGCCTTGACCGTTTCACCCTTATTGCCCAAGACGATGCCCTTGTGACCATCGCGCATCACATAGATCAATTGGTCAATACGTACCGACCCATCGGCGCGATCTTCCCAGTTTTCCGTCTCGACCGTCAACTGATAGGGTAGCTCTTCATGCAGCCGAAGGGTCAGCTTTTCGCGGGTAATTTCTGAGGCAATCATCCGCATCGGCAGGTCAGCCACTTGATCTTCGGGGTAAAACCAAGGGCCCACGGGCAATTGCACGCCTAGCCAAGACTTCAGCTTATCAACACCATGGCCTCGTTCTGCCGAAATCATAAAGGTCTCGGCAAAGTGGAAAGCCTCATTCAGTTTTGAAGCAAGAGCCAACAGAACTTCGGCTTTCACACGGTCAATCTTATTGATTGCCAAAGCCACTTGCTGACCGCGCGGTATGCGGTCGCGCATCGCATCGATAATGGCGGTGACACCGTTGGTCATGCCGCGGTGCGCCTCGACCATAAGTACAACGATGTCCGCATCCGCGGCCCCTCCCCAAGCGGCCGCAACCATAGCACGATCAAGGCGGCGGCGCGGTTGAAACAGACCCGGCGTGTCAACAAACACGATTTGCGCGACCCCTTCCATACATACACCGCGAATGCGCGCGCGGGTGGTTTGAACCTTATGGGTCACAATTGAGACTTTGGCCCCGACCATTTTGTTAAGCAAGGTCGACTTTCCCGCATTCGGTTCGCCTATCAGGGCTACAAAGCCAGCGCGCGTGTCGCCATCGCCGCCAACCGCACGTTCGGTTTGGGCGGGCATTTCATCAATCACTTTGGTTCTCCAATCGCGCCAAAAGCGCCTTGGCGGCAGATTGTTCTGCCTGCCGCTTTGTTCCTGCACGCCCTTCGGCAACTTCGTTGTTTTGTAGCCTAACCTCAACCGTAAAATTGGGCTGATGGTCGGGCCCATCGCGGTTTAACTCGGTATAGGTTGGTGTCGTATAGCCGCGCGCTTGCGCCCATTCTTGGAGGGCGGTTTTTGCGTCACGCGCATCAAGATCAACATTTGCGATCCGTGCTCCCCAAAGCCGCAGCACAACCTGTTGAGCTGTTTCAAAACCCGCATCCAAAAAGATCGAAGCAATCAGCGCTTCCATCGCATCGCCCAACAACGCCTCTTTGCGGCGCCCCCCAGACATTGTTTCTGAGCGCCCTAACTTAAGCACATCCCCCAAACCAATTTCGCGCGCTACATCTGCACACGTTTCTTGGCGCACCAGCGCATTGAAACGCGGGGCCAGCTGTCCCTCGGCCGCACCGCGATCACCCATGAACAAAGCCTGCGCCATGGTCAGCGCCAACACGCGGTCGCCCAAAAATTCAAGCCGTTCATTAGATTGCCGTGTACTTGAAGAAATCGAAGCATGGGTCAGCGCTCGCACCAAAAGTTCGGGGTCACGGTAAGGATGCCCCAACCGCTGAGCAAATGCCGTAAGGTCAGCAGATATCTTCACTTAACCGCCTTAAAGAAGCGATCAAGCCGCCACGTCCAAAAGTAAAAAAGTGATTTACCCGCTGATGAAAACATGATTCGATCGGCCCGGCCGACCAAAAATTCTGCCGAAACAAAACCGACGCCGCCCACTGACTGCGAAAAGCGGCTGTCTTGGCTGTTGTCGCGGTTGTCGCCCATAAAGAAATAATGTCCTGCGGGAACGGTAAAGACATCGGTCATGTCAGAATAGCTGTCAACCTCGATATTGAGCACAGAATACACACGCCCGTTCGGCAATCTTTCCAAATAACGCGTCTTTTGGCACATACCCCCTTCACCCACTGGGCTATTTTGGCAACGTGGGCGATTACCCATCGGCCCTTGGGGCAGGTTCACTTCTTGAAAGGTGCCGTTAGGGGTTTGGGACACTTCACGTTCATTGATATAAACCACACCATGTTTGATTTGAACCCTATCACCAGGCAAGCCGATCAGTCGTTTAATGAAATCAGACCCATTCACCGGATGGCGAAACACCGCCACGTCACCGCGCTCGGGCTCGGACGCGAGAATGCGTCCCGCAATCGGGCAAGCCGAAAAGGGACAAGAATATCGCGAATATCCGTACGCCATTTTATTTACGAACAAAAAGTCCCCAATTAACAAAGTGTCTTTCATCGAACCCGAAGGGATCCAAAAGGGTTGGAATAATAATGTGCGAAACAGGCCGGCAATCACCAGCGCGTAAAAAACAGTTTTAACGGTTTCGACAAACCCACCGTCAGATTTAGAGTAACTGGCCATATTCGTGCCTCATTAAATTTAGGGGAAAATGCGCGGCCCCAGCGCTCGTGTCAAGTTACAACGCGCAACTCGCGTGCTTCTATCACCACAAATGCCTGCGCCCAAGGATGATCGTCAGTCAAGGTCACATGCACCACCGCCTCATATCCGGGCGGGGTCATTTGCTTTAAACAGGTCGCAGCCCAGCCTGTCAGATGCATGACGGGCTGGCCAGATGGCAGGTTAGTTACCGCCATATCTTTCCAAGAAATCCCCATGCGCAGCCCCGTACCCAGTGCCTTTGAGCAGGCCTCTTTCGCGGCCCAGCGCTTGGCAAAGGTCGCCGCAAAATGTGGGCGTTGTTCTGCGCGATTCTGTTCCTCAGAAGTGAAAACGCGGGTCTTGAATCGATCGCCGAAGCGGGCCAATGTAGTCGCGATTCGCTCAATGTTAGCCAGGTCAGACCCGATTCCCAAAATCATGCGCGCGCCATATCCATCAGACGGCGCATCTCCTCGATGGCGTTCCCAAGACCTAGAAACACCGCCTCACCAATTAAAAAATGTCCGACATTCAGTTCGGTTATTTCGGGAATAGCTGCAATGGGGGTCACATTTTCAAAGGTCAGCCCGTGGCCTGCATGAACTTCCAACCCTAAAGACTGCGCTAATGCCGCCCCTTTGCGCAGCGCGTCAAGTTCGGCTTCGACTTGAGCCAGGGAGCCTTCGGCATGAAGGTCTGAGTAATGTCCTGTGTGCAATTCGACCACTGCAGCCCCGATTCGCGCTGCGGCACGAATTTGGTTTTCATCATGACCAATGAACAGCGAAACGCGGCATCCCGCCGCAGACAGCGGTGCAATATAATGCGCCAAACGCATTTCGTCAGTCGCCACATCAAGCCCGCCTTCAGTCGTACGCTCTTCTCGCTTTTCGGGCACAAGGCAAACCGCATGCGGCTTGAGGCGCAAGGCCATTTCAGCCATTTGATCTGTTGGGGCACATTCAAAATTTAACGGCAGCCCAATGCCTGCACAAAGCGCATCCATATCGGCGTCTTGAATATGACGGCGATCTTCTCGTAAATGTGCAGTGATACCGTCAGCCCCCGCCGCTTCCGCCAAAAGGGCCGCACGCAAAGGGTCTGGCCAAGCAGTGCCACGCGCATTGCGCAGCGTTGCGATATGGTCAATATTCACGCCCAAACGTAGCTTATTTAAGACCTTCATATCAGCTCCTTTTAAGGGCACACCTGACCGCTTTTATTATAGAGGTCATTATTTTTCTGAAAGATGTATTTTTTTCACCGCTTTTGCCAAGCGTCTTTTATCCATGGCCGCCAATGGCGCTTTAAGAAAACGACTCTTGGACATCCTATCTTTAAATTTCGCAGTCCGTACTTTTTGATACGCAATTATAAAGGGCAAGGTCACATAATGCATGATGGTACCTGCAATCAGCCCTAAAATAACACCGCCTGCGCAATAGGGCCAAAAGATGGTTTTAAAAAAATTCCGAAGATTGTCCCAATGGCTTTGGGCGGGGGTGAAAAGAGTTCTGAAATTATACCAAAGTTCACCCCACGCATTTACGAATGCTGATGTGACCGTATGGATATCAAGCGCTACCTCTATGCCCAGCATCGAATGGCCAAACTTAAGCGCAAAGATAGCAATGATCGGGAAGGTCAACGGATTGCCTAGTAAGCTGGCCAACAGAGCTGCCAAAATATTACCACGAACTAGCCAAGCCACCAAGGCTGCCCCAAAAATATGTAAGCCAAAAAGCGGCGTGAAAGATATGAACGTTCCCGCAAAAATCCCGCGCGCGATGCGGTGCGGATTGTCGGGTAAACGGCGCATCCGATGCAACACATATTGGCCCGCCCGTCTAAAGCCACCACGCGGGAAAAGCAACGAGCGCAATAAGTTTGGGACGGTGCGTTTCTCACGGCGCTTAAAAATCACAGCTCAGCCTCAATCGATTTGGGTTTAAGCCTGACGTCACGGTAGCGGCCGATATGCGCGACATCAATTTCAGCTTCAAGGACTGTCATAACCGTGTGGAGATGTTCAACATCTCGTAAATCAACATCAATTAACAATCGATAAAAATCTGGTTTGCGATCAGCAAAAACAAGATTCGAGATGTTGGACTTTTGCACCCCGATCAAGGTACAAATGCGGCCCAAGACGCCTGCATCATTGGCTATAGTGATTTCTAAAGTGACGGTATGCACTGGCGCATGACGCCCTGGTTCCCAATTCAGATCAATCCACCGGTTGGGCTGTTGCTCAAACTCTTGCAAGGCGGGGCAATCGATTGTGTGCACCACCACCCCTTTACCACGGTAGGTGATACCAACAATACGTTCTCCAGGAACAGCTTGGCAACATTTTGGTCGATTGACTATCTGATCAGGTGCCAGACCTAAGATCGGGCGCATATTATCGGCTAACTCAGGATCCGCCAAAGATAATTCAGGATAAAGCGTACTGACCACGCGCCGCGCCGTCAGTTCAGCACTGCCCAACTGCGCCAAAAGCTCGGTCTCATCCGCAAGGCCAAGCATTTTTGCGGCAGTGCGCAGCGCTTTATCAGTAGCGGGTCGACCTACATGGTCAAAAGCGGCGCGTGCCAGCTCTCTTCCCAATATTACAAAACGGCTACGATCTTCTTCGCGCAACGAGCGCCGAATGGCCGCCTTGGCGCGCCCCGTGACGACAATATCAACCCACGAGGATTGTGGTCTTTGCCCCTCAGCGGTGATAATTTCAACCGACTGGCCATTTTTGATCCGGGTCCAAAGCGGCACGCGCAAACCATCAATTTTAGCAGACACGCAAGAGCCACCTATACGCGTATGAATCGCATAGGCAAAATCAAGTGGCGTTGCACCACGAGGCAGCTGCAAGACATCGCCCTTAGGGGTAAAGCAAAAGACCTGATCGGTAAACATTTCCAGTTTAACATTTTCAAGAAACGCGTCGTGATCATCATCTTCCAGTCGTTCGGTCATGCTGGCGATCCATTTGGCGGGATCAACGGCAAATGGATTTTTGCCCAATACCCCCTCTCGGTAAGACCAATGGGCCGCCACCCCTGCTTCAGCTACCTCATGCATTTGTCGGGTCCGGATCTGAACCTCAACCCGCTTACCATCGCGCCCCGAAACAGTGGTGTGGATCGAACGGTAACCGTTGGATTTGGGTTGGCTAATATAATCTTTAAAACGTCCAGGCACTGCCCGCCACCTTTGATGGATCACGCCTAAAATACGATAGCAATCTGCATCTGAATTACAAATTACGCGAAAACCGTAAATGTCAGATAGGCGAGAAAAGGTCAGATCCTTTTCTTGCATTTTGCGCCATACAGAATAGGGTTTTTTGGCCCGGCCATATACGTCCGCTTCCAACGAGACCGCGTCAAGTTCGGTGCGAATATCAGCGTTTATTTTTTGGACAACATCCCCCGCTTCGCGCTGTAGGGTAATAAAACGGCGAATAATTGAGCCACGCGCTTCGGGGTTTAGAACGCGGAACGCCAGATCTTCCAGCTCGTCGCGCATCCATTGCATCCCCATGCGACCAGCAAGGGGGGCGAATATTTCCATCGTTTCGCGGGCTTTTTGATGCTGTTTTTCTTGCTTCATGCTTTTGATGGTACGCATATTATGCAACCGATCGGCCAATTTCACCAAAATAACTCGCAAATCTTTTGACATAGCCATAAAGAGTTTGCGGAAATTTTCAGCCTGTTTCGACTGGGCAGAAGAAAGTTGCAAGTTGGTCAGCTTCGTAACACCATCGACCAAATCAGCCACTTCTGGGCCGAATAATTGCGATAATTCAGTAAAGGTGGATTTCGTGTCTTCGATAGTATCATGCAGCAAGGCAGTGATCAAAGTCGCGTCATCAAGGCGCTGTTCAGTCAAAATGGCGGCAACGGAGATAGGGTGGGAAAAATAGGGGTCACCAGATTGGCGTACTTGCCCCTCATGCATTTTCTTCCCGTAGGCATAAGCCTTTCGAATATTGTCGCTGTTCGAGCGTGGATTGTAATTTTGAATTAGGGCGATCAGGTCTTCGACGTCGATCATCGCCGGATCACCCTTTTAAATAATGGTTCAAAAAAACCGCAAGCAGGCTCAATTTCCCCCTTGTGCTTCCATCAAGGCCCGCAGAAGTTTTTCTTCCGACATATCGTCTTGTGCCGGTTGGTCAGCGTCCGCGCCCATCAACCTCGACATTTGATCTTCTTCAGGCTCATCCACCTCAATTTGAGTTTGATAGCTTTCGATCATTCGTTCACGCAGCGCATCTGCTAATTGCGTTTCATCCGCAATTTCACGCAAACTTACCACTGGATTTTTGTCATTGTCGCGATCAACTGTCGCCGCAGAACCGGCAGTAATTTCACGCGCACGATGCGCAGCAAGCAACACCAATTCAAAACGATTTGGTACTTTATCTACGCAGTCTTCAACCGTCACGCGGGCCATGGTCACTCCAATCTAGATCGGGGATATAAAAGGTCTTACTAAGCGCGCAAATCGAGATTGACAAGGCAATTATAGGAAAAAATTGCAATTAATCTATCAGTTTTCCTGCCAAAACTGCGCCAACTTCGGCTGGTAAGAGATCGCCAAGCATCTGCACTACAGACCGTTTGCGCACGGGGTGGCGCCAGTCTGGCGCGATATCTGCAAGCGGCACCAAGACAAATGAGCGTTCGTGTAAGCGTGGATGGGGCAAAATAAGCTCGCTTGGGGCGGTGATTTTTTGTTGCTGAAGCGTGAGATCTTGCCAACAAAGATAGCACTCAAGGTCTGGCAAAATCTGATCACCCAAGGCCAGCAAGTCTAAGTCCAAACTGCGCCCCCCCCAGCGTTGATCGCGCTGACGACCGAAATTTGCCTCAATTCTATGCAGAGTTTCCAAAATTGACGCTGCGGTACTTTCCATTTTCATTTCAAGCTTTATACAACCATTGATATAGTCCGGGCCAGCACCACTGGGAAAACACGGCGTCCTATAGAAGGCGCTACATGCCAAAACCGTTATTTTTTCGAAGGAAAAATGCTCAATTGCCGCTTTGATGGTTTCTAAAGGTTGCTGATTTTGGAATGGCAAATTGGCGCCAAATGCAACTAGAGCATGAGGGCTCTCAGATACGTCCTTTGTCATTTGGCCAGATGATATTGTCGTTATGTTCACTTTAATTCACTATTCAAGCTTCAGCCATTTACACAGCATTTAATTGCAATTGTAGTATCAGTTAAGTGCGGACCTTGGGAAGAGCAACATGTTTTACAAAGACAATTTTTTGGAATTCATATCGACAAATCCAACTTATGATTTGCTAATTTTGGATATTGGCTAGAAGGAAAACCGCCATAAAAGCACACGCGCTTTAGCCAGTTTTTGCATGCCTTCATGCCTTAAAACTACACATGAGAATGACTAATATGCTTCGTTGCGTCCCTTGATTTATCGACTCAATTATAATGGCAGTTCCCTTATCACCAAGGTCGCGAATTAAAATACCTGCATACAATGGCGCGGCAAGGTCAAAGGAAATATGGATATTGATCTGACTGTGAATGCCATGGAGCTGCCCACCATATTTAACATGCCGTGATTTCCGATCGTTATTTGACAGCATGTAACGCCAAGGGCTTGCCGATCTAGGTTGTGTTAACAACTCGCAACCAACCGGTGATGATTCGCGCCGTCAAGCCTATAGTTTCATTTTTCTTAATGATGTAAGCGGTTTGGCCACTCGCCCACCGCGCCGAGGCGAAAACAATCAAGTAGTAAAATCCACCCATGAAACATGAACTAACACTAGACCTTGCGTGCAGCCGCCCCTAATTCTAAAGTGTTTTAAGCGAGGTTATATGAACAAACCGCCCCTTACACTTTACCTAGCCGCGCCACGTGGATTTTGCGCAGGCGTAGATCGAGCCATCAAAATTGTCGAGCTTGCACTTGAAAAATGGGGCGCGCCTGTATTTGTGCGCCATGAAATAGTGCATAACAAATTCGTGGTCGATGGTCTGCGCGCGTTGGGGGCAGTTTTCGTCGAAGATCTTGACGATGTACCCCTAAACCGCCCCGTGATCTTTTCCGCCCATGGTGTTCCAAAAGCCGTGCCTGCCGCCGCCCAGGCGCGCAATATGGTTTATGTAGACGCCACCTGCCCCTTGGTCAGCAAAGTGCATATCGAAGCCGAACGCCACTACGATGCCGGCTTGCAAATGATTATGATAGGTCACGCGGGCCACCCTGAAACCATCGGCACAATGGGCCAATTACCCGAAGGTGCGATACTTTTAGTGGAAACCGAATCGGACGTGGCCAACCTGCGCGTCACAGACGCCCAGTCTTTGGCTTATATCACCCAAACAACTTTGTCGGTTGATGACACAAAGGCTATAGTTGCAGCGTTAAAACAGCGCTTCCCCGCCATCAAAGGGCCACATAAAGAAGATATTTGCTATGCGACCACAAACCGTCAAGCCTCGATAAAAGCGATTGCTGGTAAGATTGACGCACTTTTGGTGATTGGCGCACCGAACTCTTCTAACAGTCAAAGATTGGTCGAAGTGGGCCGCGCGGCGGGCTGCGCTTATGCGCAACTTGTGCAACGCGCCACCGACATCGACTGGCGCGCGCTCGAAGGCATTGGAGCAGTTGGCATTACCGCAGGCGCATCGGCTCCTGAAATATTGGTCAATGAGGTTATAGCCGCCTTTGAAGAGCGCTTCACCACCACAGTCGAGCTTGCCGAAACCACCCGAGAGGCGGTTGAGTTTAAAGTGCCGCGCATTCTAAGGGTTGGGACATGATCCCACCCGGTGCGCTTTTTCTAGGTCTGATGGGCCTTTTACCATTTGTCTACTGCGCCCTTGTGATGGTTTGGCCTGATTTTGACATCGTTCGCCCTTACTGGGGTGCTGCCGATAATATAGCCCAGATTTATGGGTTGGTAATCTTATGTTTCATGGCTGGCGCCTTATGGGGCTTTGCCACGAAAACTGCCCGCCCTTGGGGTTATATTCTGTCAGTATTGCCAGCGCTTTGGGGCTTTTTCATCGCCACCACACCCCAAAATATGAGCTTTATAAGTCTGATCTACGGTTTTGGCGGCCTTTTAATTTTAGACTTTTGGTTTTGGTCACAAGGGCTTGCGCCCGTATGGTGGATGCGTTTACGCCTGATTTTGACGGCGCTTGTCGTGAGTGCGCTTTTCATCTGCGATAGGCCTGCGCTTATCAGATCTTTACTCCCTATTTAGAAAGCTTAATATGACGGAACTATACGCCTTCACTGACGGTGCCTGCTCTGGCAATCCTGGGCCAGGCGGTTGGGGGGTTTTAATGCAGGCGCGCATAGGCTCCACCGTGGTGAAAGAGCGTACGCTTTGCGGCGGCGAGCCCGATACAACAAACAACAGGATGGAGTTGATAGCCGCTATCTCGGCGCTTGAGGCGTTACAAAAACCCTCAAACCTCGTGATTATCACGGATAGCGCCTATGTCAAAAATGGCATCTCAGAATGGATTTCAAGCTGGAAGCGCAAAGGCTGGCGCACTGCCTCGGGGTCGGCGGTCAAGAATATTGACCTTTGGCAGAGGCTTGACTTATTAACCACCACCCATCAAGTCGAATGGCGTTGGATCAAGGGCCACGCAGGCCATGCCGAAAATGAAAAAGCCGACGAACTGGCCCGTGCGGGAATGGCGCCGTTCAAACCCAAGACCTAAGCCACGAATGTTTTGTAAAGTGATAAATGCCCCTAATTAAAATTCATATCAGATTAAAGTGTCCTTTAGGCAGTACGCCGCCTTTTGGATGAGGGCAGCTATAAAGCCGTTGTCCATTGCGTCGCAAGGGTTTGACCCCCTCCACACTCATGTCGTATTTTCGGACGTTAGCGGCGATGATCCTTGCTGGTCGCCTGGAGCGCATAAGATCAAATGCAAGCAGCCCTGACACAGGCCAAGGGCTCAGCGCCATGAGCTGGTGCGCGATTTTAGTGACGCGCGGTTGCGCGAAAAGGCAGCGCTATGGCAAGCGGCGGTCATTGACGCCCTGGCCTCAAGAGTTGGGACAGGCGAAAGGCCGCTGACACAGCAGAGCTTTTATTTGCCACATGGCCAGACGCACTTTTATGAGACAAGGCGCAAAAAAAAAATACTGGCCCTTAAGAGCGCGATTAAGAAATTAGGTTACGCTAAAGCACGTGATCCGGCAGAATGAAGCCGCGTAAAAAGTCTTGGATCTTGCTTGCCTTTTTACCGGGGCGCTGCGCTTGCAAAACCTCAAGCGCACCCGTGCCACAGGCGATTATTAACCCTCTTAAAACCTGGCCTTCTAAAATTTGGCCCGCCACCCCTGATAGATTGGGCAAGGCGCGGCTATGTAATAGCTTAACACGCTCGCCGGCCATCTCACACCAAGCACCAGGAAATGGCGACAGGGCACGAATTTGGCGATCAACCACGTCGCAAGGGGCACTCCAATCAATACGGGCTTCGGATTTGTCGATTTTATGGGCATACGTAATGCCCATTTCTGGTTGGTCTTTGGCCTGTAACGACCCCAAGGCCCCCAAAGTTGCAACCATCACATCGGCCCCCATCTGCGCCAAACGGTCATGCAGACTTGCGGTACGATCATCTGGTAAAATAGAGGTTTGCACCATGGCCAAAACCGGTCCTGTGTCCAACCCTTTGGCCATTTTCATGATTGAGATGCCAGTGTCCGCGTCGCCCGCCATGAGCGCGCGGTGAATAGGAGCCGCCCCACGCCATCTAGGCAATAATGAGGCGTGGATATTCAAACAGCCAAGGCGTGGTGCCGCCAGAATCGCCTCAGGCAAAATCAACCCATAGGCCACCACAATGGCCAGATCGGCACCCAATACTGAAAAGTCTGCGACGGTTTCAGGCGTTTTGAAGTTAATCGGGTGACGCACCATCAGACCCAATTCACGTGCCGCTCGCGCCACGGGGCTGAGCCGTTCTTGCTGCCCGCGCCCTGCAGGGCGCGGCGGTTGAGTATAGACACAAATCACATCATGCGCTTGGTGCAGCGCGCTAAAACTTGGCACCGCAAAATCTGGCGTACCCATAAATATCACCCGAAAACGCGCGCTCATGCCCGCGACTCTAGCTTTTGCGCGCGCGCTAAGAGCATTTTGCGCCGCAGGGGTGACAGATGATCAAAATATAATTTGCCGTTCAAATGGTCGATTTGATGCTGAACCGAGGTGGCCCAAACCTGAACAAAGTCACGCTCTTCTATTAGACCCTGGCCATTGAGGTAACGCACCATCACAGCCCTTGAACGCGCGATCACCGCCCCGACACCTGGCAAATTTGGGCTGGCCTCTTCATGGTCGCGCATCTGCGCTGAGGCGTGCAAAATCTCGGGGTTAGCCATTAAGATCGCTTGCCCCCGCTCAATCGAACAATCAACCACCGCAAGCCGCAGATTATAGCCAATTTGGGGCGCGGCCAGACCTAGACCAGGCATCGCCTCCATCGTGTCAACCATATCGGCCCAAATGGCGCGCACCTGATCATCGACACTTTGAACGGGTGTACTGACCCTTTTCAAGATCGGATTTGGAAAGGGCAGGCAGGGACGAATGCTCATACTTGATCGTAAGTGCCGCGGGCAAGATCGCGTTTATATTTTTGCATTTTACGGGTGATCATTTGGCGCTTAAGGGGCCCAAGATGGTCAATGAAAAGGCGGCCATCTAGGTGGTCGATCTCATGCTGAGCGCAGGTCGCCCACAAACCTTCGAACTCTTCTTCCTGCGCACGTCCATCAAGACCCGTGAATTGCACCCGTACGGTCGCGGGGCGTTCGACATCGGCAAACTGATCTGGCAACGAAAGGCAGCCTTCTTCATAGGTGTGCATCACGTCGGACATCCAAGATATAAATGGATTGATCAGCACAATTGGTTTGGCCAAAGCCCCCA